>CAMJQX010000099.1 GCA_946408145.1 uncultured Clostridia bacterium | reverse complement strand
TGTGAAACAATGCATCCATTGCGGCGCGGAGCTGCCGGACGCCGCCGGGTTCTGCCCCTATTGCCGCCGCAGACAGAAGCAGGATCCGCGTGCGGAGCGCCGCCGCCCCTGGGGGAAGCTGATGGCCGTCGGCGCGGTCGTGGCGCTGGCCCTCGTCGTGTGGGGCGTCGCCGTGCTGATCGGGCATCTGCGCTACACGCCGGTCAGCGTCTCATCGCAGGGGGCCTCGGTCGAGTACAGCGACCGAAGCGGCTCCTATGTGCTGAACCTGCGCTGGGACAGCGGCGAATCCGCCGACCTCGTCTCCCGCGTCCTGTCCGAAGGGCAGCAGAGCAGCGCCGCGAGCCTTCTTTACGCCTACGACGCCGCCAGCGGCGCGGACAGGCATAAGGAATTCCTGCGCCGCATGGAGAGCGCGCAGGTCGAGGCGCTGCCCAGAAACGGCGCGCAGGCGGTGACGCTCGGCACGCCGGGGCCGGACGGCAGCGCGGTGCGCGGCGTCGCGCTGAGCTATTCCACCGCCTGCGGCACGAACGACATCGTTTGGACGATCCGCATGAAAAACGGCGACACGATCACGCTGCGCCACGCCCTGCGCACGGTGCAGCAGCGCTCGCTGAGCTATTCGTACCAGCAATACGACCTGAGCACGCTCGACAAGCTCCAGGCCTTTTTGGAGCAGCTGCAGAGCGGGAGCGGCGCCGACACGGTGACGACGATCTATCTGCCCCCGGTGCGCTACGAGGGCGGCCTGCGCCTGGATACCCGCGCCTACGTTTTCGTCGGCAGCAGCGAGGGCGAGCAGCGCACCACCTTTACCGACACCGTGTATGTCGAGGTGCGCACGCCGCAGATCGCGGAGTTTTCCAACATCAGCTTCGTCGGCTCCGGCGGGACGGGGCTGCACGCCACGGAGGGCGCGATCCTGCGCGGCTGCAGCTTCGAGGGCTGGAGCATCGGCGCGGACATGCGCGACGGCTCGTGGGTCGCCGCCTACGACTGCGACTTCATCGCAAACGGCGTGGGCTTCCGCTTCAACTCCGGCAAGGCGACGCTGTCCTCGCCCACCTATTCGGGCGACCGCTTCATCGGCAACGGCGTCGGCTTTCAGATCCTGAAATCGCCGAGCCGCGTCGTGCTGGGCTTCCCCGGCTGCTATTTCGAGCGCAACAGCACGGATATCGACAACGTCATCTATCAGGGCGTCAACACCAAGGGCGCGACCTTCGTCAAGGGCGAGGGCTGAGAAAACAACAAAAAAGCGGCAAGGGCGGATCGCAGAAGCGATCCGCCCTTGCTGTCTGAAAACTGAAAAACTGAGTCCTACAGCGCGTTCACCGCGTCGACGAAACGCAGGAAGGCGGCCCTGCCGGCCTCGTCCCGCTTGTAGACGCCAGCGTCGCAGAGGACCTGCATGAAGACCCTGCCGACCTCCTGCCGCAGGATCTCCTGCGCGTTGTCGGCTGTGAAGACGTACTGTTTCCGCAGCTCCTCCGCCCAGGCGGCGTGGGAGGCAAGGCTTTCGGTCGCGCGCAGATCGCCGCCCGTGACCAGCGCCTGCCTGAGCTCCTCAAGCTCTGCCTTCAGGCGGGAGGGGAGCACGGCCAGACCCATGACCTCGATGAGGCCGATGTTCTCCTTCTTGATGTGGTGCAGCGGCGCGTGGGGGTGGTAGAGGCCCAGGGGGTGCTCTTCGGTGGTGAGGTTGTTGCGCAGCACGAGGTCGAGCTGGTAGTTCTCGCCGCGGCGGCGGGCGATGGGCGTGATGGTGTTGTGCGGCACGCCCTCCGTCTCCGCGAGGATCACGGCGGCCTCGTCGGTATAGCCGCGCCAGCAGCCGAGGATCCTGTCGGCCAGGTCGACGATGCGCCCGCTGTCCGGCCCGGTCAGGCGGATGACGGACATCGGCCATTTGACGATGCCGGCCTCGATGTCCTCATAGCCGGTGAAGCGAAGCGCCGTCTCCACCGGGGCCTTGGCCATGGCGAATTCGTAATGCCCGCCCTGGAAGTGGTCGTGGCTCAGGATGGAGCCGCCCACGATGGGCAGGTCGGCGTTGGAGCCGACGAAGTAGTGCGGCATCAGCGTGACGAAGTCGAAGAGCTTTCGGAAGGCGGCGCGGTCGACCTTCATCGGCGTGTGCTGTGCATTGAAGACGATGCAGTGCTCGTTGTAGTAGACGTAGGGGGAGTACTGCCAGAACCAGGGCGTGCCCGCGATGGTCAGGGGCAGGATGCGGTGGTTCTGCCGCGCGGGGTGGTTCATGCGCCCGGCGTAGCCCTCGTTCTCGCTGCACAGCTGGCACTTGGGGTAGCCGGCCTGCGGCGCGAGCCGCGCGGCGGCGATGGCCCGCGGGTCCTTCTCCGGCTTGGAGAGATTGATCGTGATGTCCAGATCGCCGTACTCGCAGGGGTAGACCCACTTCACGTCCTTCGCGATGCGGTCGCGGCGGATGTAGTTGGTGTCGCAGGAGAACTTGTAGTACCAGTCGGTCGCGAGCTTCGGCGAAGTCTCGTACAGGCCCTCGAAGATCGCGCGGACCTCATGGGGGAAGGGCGTGACCGCGCCCATGAGCTTTGTGTCGAAGAGGTCGCGGGCGGTGATGTTGTCGTCGAGCAGACCGCGGCGCACCGCGTCGTCGGTCAGCGCGTTCAGGATCTCCGGAAGTGCGGCCTCAACCGCCTCGCCCTCGCCCGGCTCGTCCAGACCCATGATCTCCAGGATGCGGTTGAAGACATAAGTCTCGTCCCCCTCCTGGATGAGCCCCTTGTCCAGCGCGTAGTTTAGCAGCGCGTCGATCCAGCCTTTCATGCCTTGACCTCCTCCAGCAGGATACCGCCCTCCGGGCGGATGGAGAGCACGTGGCAGCTGCCCTCGCCGAGCGCCGCCTCCATGCCCGCGCGGAAGCTCTCGAGCAGGTCCAGCGGCACAAAGGCCTGGATCGTGCCCGCAAAGCCGCCGCCGTGCACGCGGCAGGCGCCGCGGCCGTTCAGGAGCTTTGCCGCGAGAGCGAGCGCCGCGGCCAGCTCCTGGTGCACGGTCGCCCCGGTGGGGACGACGTTTTGCAGATACAGCCAGGAGGAGCGGCCGGACTCGTTGACCAGGCGCAGGAAGGCGTCGAAATCGCCGCTGCGCAGCGCCGCGACCTGCTCGGCCACGCGGCGGTTGTCGGCGAAGAAGTGCATGGCGCGCAGCGCGGCGCGGTCGCCAGCGGCGGCGCGGACCTCGCCCAGACGGGCGAAGAAGGCGTCCTCGTCCACCTCGCGCAGGACGGACTTGCCGAACACGGCGGCGACGGCCTTCATCTCCCGCGGGATGGCGGCGTATTCGTCGGTCAGGTCGGCGTGGTCGGCGCCGCTGTCGATGATGCACAGGGCGTAGCCCAGGGCCGCGAGGTCGAGCTCCAGATGCTCGATGACGGGCTTCGCGGGGTCGGCAAAGTCGATCGTGATGATGCCGCCGACGGAGGAGGCCATCTGGTCCATCAAGCCGCAGGGCTTGCCGAAATACTCGTTTTCGACCTTCTGCCCGAGCTGGGCGATCTCGACGGCGTTCAGACCCGCGCCGCTGAGCTGACTGGCGATCGTGCCGAGCAGCACCTCGAAGGCGGCCGAGGAGGAGAGCCCGCTGCCCGGCAGCACCGTGGAGCAGATATAGGCGTCGAAGCCCCTGCTGAGCCCAGTCCCTGCGGCGACGCCGCGGATCAGGGCGGCCGTGGTCCCGAATTCCTCCGGGCGGATGGCCAGATCGTCCAGCGCGATCTCGCAGAGGGGATAGCCCTCGGAGAGGACGCGGATCACGTTTTCGCCGTTCACGGCGACGGCGGCGACGGTCTCCAGACTGACGGCGCCGGCGAGCACGCGGCCGAGCTGGTGGTCGGTGTGATTGCCGCCGATCTCGGTGCGGCCCGGCGCGGAGAAGAGGTACTGCGCGCTGCGGTGGAAGGTGTTCAAAAACTTCTGCTTCAGTTCATCGTACATATTGCGGCCTCCTGTGGTGATTCTTTACTTAAAATAACACAATTCACCACCGCGGTCAACGGCTGAGGCGCGGAAGCGGGCAGGAAAAGGGAGCATGCGGAAGCATGCTCCCTGTCGTTATTACGGCCTGCCCGGCCCGCCGGGGCCGCCCGGTCTTCCCGGTCCGCCGCCGAAAGCGCCCATGCCGCTGCCGTAGATCACGGAACTGAGCGTGACGGTCTCGCTGTAGCTGCCGGCGGTGAGCGTGTAGCTCCCGCCGACCCGCATCCCCTCGGCGGAGACGACAACGGAGTTATAGCTCTTGGAGGGGGTATAGCTTGCCAGGACGGCGCCGCTTTCGTCGCTGAGACTGACCGTGCTGCCCGCCTCCTGTGCGGGGAAGAAGAGCAGGATGCTGCCTTGCGCGGAATCAGGGCCGAAATTCTCGGCCATGCCGGCGGCCCCCGCCGCAACAACGGTGCCGCCGGTGATGACGGCGGAGCCGCCGTAGTCGATGGCGCCGTTGCCGTTGCTGGTGGGCCCGCTCACGGTGAGGACGCCGCCGGAGACGAGAAGCGCGCCGTTGGAATCGAGCCCGTCGCCGCCCGCGTCGATGTTGATCACACCGCCGGATATGCTCAGGGAGGCGTCCAGATCCACGGCGAAGGGATCCTCACCGAAGGGGCCGAAGCCGTTCGAGCCGTCGCTGCCGCCGGCTGCGTTGAGGCCGTCGTCACTCGCGGTGATGTCGATCACGCCGCCGGAAATGCTGATGACCTGCGCCTCCAGACCCTCATAGCTCTGCAGCACGGTGAGCCTGCCGCCGGAGATGCGCAGCGCGGCGTCGGCGTGGACGCCGTCGTCCCTGCTGGAGAGGACGAGCTCGCCGCCGGCGATCGTGACGGAGTTCGACGCGTGAAGGCCGTCTTCCGCGGAGCGGATGGTGACGCTGCCGCCGCGGATCTCGATGTTCCCGTCCTCCGCATCTTTATCGTTCGAGGAGACAAGGCCGCCGGCGCCGGATTCGATGGACAGGACGCCGCCCTCGACCGTGACGCTGTCCCTGCCCACGACGCCCTTTTTCGCGGCGCTGACGGACACCGTGCCGCTCTTGATTTTGAGGTCGTCCTTTGTGACGACGCCGTGCCCGCTCTCGCAGGAGATGCTCACGGCGCCGTCGCCGTTCAGGTTCAGGTCGCATCGGGCAAAGACCGCGGCGTCCGCATCGTCTTCATCGGAGAAAACGCCGACGGAGGCGAGGCTGTTGACGCTGCCCGCCGCGGAGGCGAGGATGAGCTTGTCGGCGCTTCGCGCCAGAATGGCGGCGGAGCCGGTTTTCGTGACCTCCGCGCCGTCGAGGATCAGCTTGACCTTCGCGCTGCCGGGGGCGTTCACCACGATCTGCCCGTCGGAGAGCGTGCCGCGCAGACGGTAAGTGCCCGCGGCGCCGACAGTGATCGTGCCGCCGCTGATGCTGACGGCGGCGGAGCCGCAGCTTGAGCCCGCGTCGGAGAGCTCGATAAGGATCTCGCCGCTCTGCGCGCCGGAAACTGCGCTTGTGAGCAGCGTGGTCGCCGCGCCGCCGCAGCCCGAAAGGGAGCAGACCAGCAGCAGGGCAAGCGCGAGACACAGCGTCTTTCTATAGGTAACGTTCATGGCGTTCCTCCTGTTCGTTGGGATTTGATTGTAACACGCCCGGAGCGGAAAAGTATGATTTCTTTGTAAATTGTCCTTTCCCGATCCGCCGGGAGGGGATAGTCCTTGCAAATCAACGCCTGATACGTTATACTTAAGCTGTATTTCTGTGCGCTGCTGATCCCGAAACCCCATCTGATCAATCTATATGTTTTTAAGGAGAGAGAAAACGAATGGCAGAATTGAGACCGAAAATCGTCAAGCTGTGTCAGGTCGTCGGCGGTCTGACCGGCATGGTGAACAAGATCGACGAGAATGCCCCGGAGTACTACAGCCTGGCCAGCATCGTCACCGACGATGAGGCCGATGTGGCGATCGCCGCGGGCCTGCGCAAGGTCCGCACCGCCGGCTGGCTGGCCAAGAAGGTCGGCAAGCCCGTCGAGGAAGTGGAGAAGCTGGCCAAGCACCTGGCCTGGATCGGCGTCTTCCGCTGCACCTACGACAAGGACCTGGGCGAGGACGTCTACTTCATGCAGATCTTCGCGCCCGGCATCATGGAGATGCTGGTCAACAACCAGGAGCTGCTGGACACCCATCCCGAGGTCGGCCGCGCCTTCGAGGAGTACACCCGTATCCGCATGATGACCATGTCCCCGCTGATCCCCGACGGCTACGGCCTGATGCGCGTCATCCCCGTGGAGAGCGCCATCAAGGA
>CAMJQX010000098.1 GCA_946408145.1 uncultured Clostridia bacterium | reverse complement strand
ATCGGCTGCGGCATCTGCACCACCCGCTGCAAGTTCGACGCCATCCACCTCAAGAAGGTCCGCGACTGGCACGCCGGCACCTATGAGACCATGCCCATCAAGGCCGCGGCGAATCTCGTCAAGAAGACCGGCGGGATCCTCAAGCGGGCGGTAACGAAGTAATGCACGAGCTGGGGATCTGTGATGCCATGCTGAAAATGGTGCGCGGCATCATGAAGGACGAGGAGCTGACGGAGATCACCCGCATCACGGTGGAGGTCGGCTCCCTCAGCGGCGTCGTGTCGAGCTACCTGGCCGACTGCTGGGTCGCCGTCACGGACGGGACCGAGCTGCAGGACACGGAGTTCGTGATCGAGGACCTGCCTGGCACCGCACAGTGCATGGACTGCGGCGAGGAATTCACGGCGGACGTGAACGATCTGCGCTGCCCCAGATGCCGCGGGAACAAGCTGATGCCCCTGACCGGGCGGGATCTGACGCTCAAGGAGATCCTCGCGCCCTGACGAGAGAGGCGTCCAATGAAACATTCATGACAATCGTTCCGAAAACGGGAGAAGTCATTTCTCCCGTTTTCGTGGTTTTTGCACAAATTCCCCTGTCCCCGGGATTCAATTTTGAAAAAAAGATGGTAATTTGCTTTGACCGGTTAAAAGTGCTTGCACTTTCAGGGGCGGTATGATAAAATCTATCATGCAATATGGGGATTGAATGGGGAAAATGCATAGTTTTCCGAGCCCCGATTTGTAGGAACCGCCAAAAGACAGCGCGGAAAGACGCGCCTTCTCTCTTGTGAACGACGCCCCGCAGGGGCCTGTTCAAATTATTCATTCCAACATCAAGGAGGAAACAAAATGAAGAAGTTCTTCGCACTGCTGATGGCTCTCTGCATGCTGTTCAGCCTGATGTCTGTGACCGCCTTCGCCGAAGTCGAGAACCAGATCATCTACGGCAGCACCACCGAGCTTTCCGGCGACCTGGGCAATGCCTGGTGGACGAACAACGCCGCTGACAAGACTGTCCGCGACCTGATCGACGACTATGACGTCGTTGTCACCAATCAGGGCGGCGAGTTCGTTTACAACGACACCGTCGTCAAGGAAGTCTCTTCCGAAGAGAACGAGGACGGCACCAAGACCTACACCGTAACCATCAATGAGGGTCTGGTCTACAACAACGGCGATCCCATCACCGCCGCTGACTACTGTGCCTACGAGCTGGTTGCTCTGTCCCCCGCCACCAAGGCCGGCGGCGCCAAGACCTCCGGTGAGATCATCGTCGGCGGTACCGCTTACCAGAACGGCGAGGTCCCCTTTATCTCCGGCCTGCGCCTGCTGGACGAGTACACCTACTCCATCACCATCTCCGCTGATTTCCTGCCCTACTACTTTGACATGACCTACGCTTCCCTGCGTCCTATCGCTCTGAAGCAGTACGCCTCCGCTCCCCTGACCGTTAAGGACGACGGCGAGGGCGCTTACCTCGACGGCGGCGAGCTCGTCACCTCCGAGATCGACGCTGCCCGTTGGATCTACACCGATCGTATCTCCGCCGGCCCCTACAACCTGGTTGAGTTCGATCAGGCCAACCTGACCGCCACCCTGAAGATCAACCCCAACTACAACGGCAACTTCGAAGGCGTGAAGCCCTCTGTTGAGACCGTTATCATCGTCAAGGCCAACCAGGAGACCATGCTGGACGCCCTCAAGACCGGCTCCATCGATTTCCTGTCCACCCTGACCGACGGTGACCAGGTCAACGCCGCCCTCGACCTCGAGGAGACCGGTGACTTCACCACCGTCAGCTACGAGCGCAACGGCTACGGCAAGCTCATGTTCCAGTGCGACTTCGGTCCCACCCAGTTCAAGGCTGTCCGTCACGCTGTCGCTTACCTGCTCGACCGCAACGAGTTTGCCAACCAGTTCTGCCAGGGCTACGGCGCCGTGGTCGACGGCCCTTACGGCCTGGCCATGTGGATGTACCAGGATTCCAAGGAAGAGCTGGCCGAGCGCCTGAACACCTACTCCTACAGCCTTGACGCCGCCGTTGCCGAGCTCGAAGCCGACGGCTGGGTCCTGGACGCCGAGGGCAACCCCTACGTCGAGGGCATCCGCTACAAGGAAGTCACTCCCGAGGAAGCCGGCGACTACGTGCACAATGTCACCCTGGCCGACGGCCGCATCCTGATGCCTCTGATCATCGAGTGGTCCTCCTCCGAGGGCAACTCCGTCTCCGAGCTGCTGGCTGTCATGCTCGCCAACGGTGAGCAGACCGCCAAGGCCGGTATGCAGATCAACCAGAACATCATGTCCTTCTCCGACCTGCTCAACTACATGTACCGCGACTCCTCCGAGGGCGAGCAGTACGGTGTGAAGACCTACGGCATGTACAACCTGGCCACCAACTTCACCGCCGCCTACGACATGTCCTTCAACTACGCCCTGCCCGGCACCGATTACTACGACATGGGCTACAACACCAACTTCACCGACAGCAAGGAACTCGACGACCTGTCCATGAACATGGTGTACGGCGTTGAGGCCGGCGACTCCGAGGCTTACCTGAAGATCTGGGTCGACTTCATCGACGAGTGGAACGACTACCTCCCCGAGGTTCCTCTGTACTCCAACGTGTACTACGATGTCATGAGCGCCAAGATCCATGACCTCGAGTGCAACGCTCTGTGGGACTTCCAGCAGGCTATCGTGTACGCCACTGTTGAGTGATCGACAGCGTCGGATAATTAACTCCATATAGCATTTCCATGTGGGCAGAGCGCGCCCCCGCGCGCTCTGCTCATTTGGATAAAAAGGGCCGGCGTCGGCGTAAGCGAATGAGAAACATCGGATGCCGGTCCGTTTGGTACTGTCAGCATGAAATCCGCGCGATTTCATGCTGACAGTACCAAGATTTACGCAAGAAAAGAGGAGGAATGGCTGTGACAAAATATGTTCTGAGAAGAATTGCCTACCTGATCCTGGTGTTCTTCATTGTCTCCTTCCTGATGTACTGTCTGTACAACCTGGTTCCCGAGGACCCCGCCAGAAACCAGCTGGAAGCGCAGAAAAAGTCGCTGAAGCCTGATGTTTATCAGCGCATGTATCTCGAACTGAGGGAAGAGATGGGCCTGGATGACAGCCTGGTTATCCGATACGCCCGATGGATGGGGCTGGCGCCGCAGAAGCAGAGCGGCAAGCTTGACGGCCTGCTGGAGGGCAACTTAGGCAAGTCCAACTACTTCAAGAAGGACGTCATCGAAGTGGTTCAGGGGCCGATCGGCAATACCGTGTTCATCAACATCTTCTCGACGATCCTGGCTTTGGGCATCACGATCCCGCTCGGCATCTACTGCGCCGTTCATAAGGGCGGCAAGGTGGACAGCTTTACCCAGGTATTTACGATCATCGGCTACAGCATCCCGATCTACATTACCGCGCTGGTGTTTATTTACATCTTTGCCGTTCTTCTGGGGTGGTTCCCGGTGAGCGGCATGGGGACGCCGGGCGCCGAGTATACCGGCATGAAGGCCTTCTGGGACAAGCTGTATTACATCTCCCTGCCCCTGATCGTCATGACCTTCGCCTCCCTCGGCGGCATGACCCGTTATGTCCGCGCCGCCATGATCGACGCGCTGAGCATGGACCACATCAAGACCGCCCGCGCCAAGGGCGTCAAGGAGAAGGTCGTCATCTACTCCCACGCCTGGCGCAACGCCCTTCTGCCGGTCATCACGCTGATCATCGGCTGGTTCCTGAGCATCTTCAGCGGATCGGTCCTGATCGAGAACACCTTCAACCTCAACGGCATGGGCAAGCTGTACATCACCGCGCTCAACAACCATGACTGGGTCCTGACGCTGGGCATCCAGATGTTCTACACCGTCGTCAGCCTCGTCGGCGCGCTGATCATCGACCTGAGCTACGGCCTGGTGGATCCGCGCGTGCGCATCGACAAGTAAGGGAGGCGAGAATATGGCTAAGGATAAGAAACCCTCTGTTTTCAGCCGCCTTTTCGGCAACCGCAACAAGACCGTCGACGTCATGGTCGAGGAGCAGATCCAGAGCCCCGGCAGGATGATGCTCGACAACTTCCTGCACAACAAGCTGGGCATGACCGGTTTGATCGTCTTTCTGCTCATTTTCACGCTGGTGGTGCTCGGCCCCTATTTTCTGCCGATCGACCTGGGCGACACCGACAACACCCAGCAGAACGTGCCCCCCATGCAGACTATGCTCTCCGTTCCCAGTGAGCTGGACGGCAACATCTCCGCCATTTCTCCCGGCCCCACCTTCGGCGTGGGCTGCAGCAAGGACGGCAAGGTCTACATCTGGGGCTACACCAAGATCACCGATACCATCGACCTGAGCGATATCCCCGACAAGGTGAAGGACGCCAACATCGTCGACATCGCGGCCGGCTATGACCACATCGTCGCGCTGGACGACGAGGGCAACCTCTACGTCTGGGGCAACAAGCGTCTGGGACAGGACCGTGTCCCGAGCGAGCTGAAGCCCTCCAAGACCAAGGGCGCCAAGAACATCATCCAGATCGAGGCCGGCTATCAGTTCAGCGGCGCGCTGACCGATGAGGGCAACGCCTATTTCTGGGGCAACTCGAACATGTGCGACGTGGATGTGAAGAAGGCCTATCAGGGCCACATCAAGAAGATCGCGATCGCGACCTATAACTACTGCCTGCTGCTCGACGACGGCTCCGTCGTCTACGGCGGCATCCAGAAGGACAACGCCTTTACCAAGATCCCCGCCAACCTCAGCAGCGGCGTCGTCGACATCGCCGCCACCGGCGAGACCATGGCGGCCGTGGATGAAAACGGCAGGATCTACGTCTGGGGCAACAGCACCCACGGCGAAAAGGACGTGCCCGAGAGCGAAAGCCGCCCGGTCGAGCTCTACGGCGGCCGCTACCACTACACGGCGCTCATGGAAAACGGCGACGTGTTCAGCTGGGGCGACAACAGCCACGAGCAGGCTGAAGTGCCCGCCGCCGTCAACGGCGCGGCCATCGACACCGTGTTCGCCGGCTTCTACCAGAATTACGCGGTGGACGTCAACGGCAAGGTCCACACCTGGGGCCTCAAGGGCCACCTGCTCGGCACGGACAACATGGGCCGTGACGTGCTGACCCGTATCGTCAACGGCGGCAAGGTCACGATGACGGTCGGCGCCATATCCGTCATCATCTCGCTGATCATCGGCGTCATCATGGGCGGACTCGCCGGCTACTTCGGCGGCAAGGCCGATATGCTGATCATGCGTATCTCGGAGATCGTCGGCGGCATGCCCTTCCTGCCCTTCGCCCTGCTGCTGTCGGCCGTCATCGGCTCCCGCATCAGCGTGGAACTGAGGATGTACCTGATCATGGTGGTCCTCGGCGTCCTGAGCTGGACCGGCATCTGCCGTCTGATCCGCGCGCAGATCCTGGCCGAGCGCGAAAAGGAATTCGTTCTCGCGGCCCAGGCCATGGGCGTGCGCGAGGGCGCCATCATCTTCAGGCACATCCTGCCGAATGTGCTCTCGATCCTTCTCGTGGAAGCGACGCTGCTGTTCGCCACCTGTATGCTTACCGAGTCCACGCTGAGCTATCTGGGCTTCGGCATCTCGCCCCCGACGCCTACCTGGGGCAATATGCTGACCGGCGCGAACAACTCGATCGTTATCCAGCAGTACTGGTGGCGCTGGGTCTTCCCCGCGACGATCTTCGGCATCTGCACGATCTGCATCAACCTGATCGGCGACGCCATCCGCGACGCGGTCGACCCGAAGTCCATCGGACGCTAAAGGAGGGGATAGGATGGCACTACTTGAAGTCAAAAATCTCCACACCTTCTTTACTACCAAGCGCGGCATCGTAAAGGCGGTCAACGACGTGTCGTATTCCGTCGAAGCGGGCAAGACGCTTGGCCTGGTGGGAGAATCCGGCTCCGGCAAGAGCGTTTCCGCCATGAGCATTCTGCACCTGCTGGACGCGAACGGATACATCGACAGCGGCTCCGTCATGTTTGACGGGCAGGAGCTGGTCAATCTGCCCCTGAGCGAAATGTACAAGATCCGCGGCAACGCGATCTCCGTCATCTTCCAGGAACCCATGACCTCGCTCAACCCGGTCTTCACTGTGGAAAAGCAGGTCTCCGAGCCCTTCATCATTCACCAGGGCATGACCAAGCAGGAGGCTGCCAAGAAGGTGGTCGAGATGCTGGCCGACGTCAAGATCCCGAATCCCGAGGTCGTGGCCAAGCAGTATCCGCACCAGCTCTCCGGCGGTATGCGCCAGCGCGTCATGATCGCCATGGCGCTCGCCTGCAA
>CAMJQX010000097.1 GCA_946408145.1 uncultured Clostridia bacterium | reverse complement strand
CGTCCTCGACCAGCACCTTCATCGTGCCGCCGCAGACCATGCCGTCGGACTCGGCGACCTCGCCGGTCAGGTCGATGTCCATGATCTTATAGCGCCCGGTGCCGATGATGCGCACCGCGTCCTGGATGACCGCCGCCTCGCTGCAGCCGCCGCCGATGCTGCCCGTGACCTTGCCGAGGGGGCTCACGGCCATCTTCGCGCCGGTCCCGCGCGGGGTGGAGCCCTTGGTCTCGATCACGGTGACGATGGCCTTCGGCTCGCGGTTTTCCGCGAGATACCGCAGCGTCGAGAGCTCCACGTCCGAGTCGTTGCAATAGCGGTTTGGGTCGCCGTGCTCGGGCAGGCGCTTGTAGGCGATGACCTCCGAGAGGATGGAGATCGCGATCTCGCCCGGCGTCACCGCGCCGATATTCAGGCCGATCGGGGTGCAGATGCGCGCGAGGCGTTCCTCGTCAAAGCCCTCGTCCCTGAGCATCTCCAGCAGACCCTTCGTGCGGCGCCTCGAGCCGATCATGCCGAGATAGGCGGGCATCCTGCCCGGCAGCAGCACGCGCAGGCAGTCCGCGTCATGCCGGTGGCCGCGGGTGATGACTACGACATAATCGAAGGGCGTGACCGCGAGCCTCCGGATGCCGTTTTCAAAGCTGTCGCAGATGACCTCGGCCGCCTTCGGGAAGCGCGAGCGGTTGGCAAAGTCCGGCCGGTCGTCCACGACGCAGACGGTGAAGCCGCAGGCAGCGCCGAATTCACACACCGGCAGGGCGATATGCCCCGCGCCGAGGACGATCAGCCGCTCCTGCGGCAGTACCGGCTCGCGCACGACAAGGCCGTCCTCCGTGCTCTCCGCCGTAACGCGCGCAAAGCTGCGGCCCCTGAGATCGGTCACGGGCGTGACCGTGGTCAGCTTTCTGCCGAGGCCGCCCTCGATCATGCCTTTCTCACCGCGGATCACCGTCTCCAGCGAGACCGGCTGATCCTCGGCCAGATGGTTCAGAATGTCCTGATAGATGTTTCCCATAGCAGTACTCCCCTTATTCCACAGTGCTTTTTCCGCACAGCTTGTTGATCTCGTCCCGCAGCCGCAGCGCGGTCTCCCGCCGCGCGGCGTGCGCGGCCTTCGCCTCCGGCGTCCGGCAGCGCGCTTCGCTCTCCGCAAAGCGCTCCGCGATCGTCACGCGCCGATCCTCCTTCACGCATTTGTCGGCCAGGAACAGCAGCGCCGCCTCGTCGACGGCTTCGCCGTCCCAGTCGTGGTGCAGCGCGATGAGCTCCGCCGCCCGTTCATATCCCAACTCCCGCAGCCAGGCCGCGCCCAGACGGGCGTGGTCTTTTTCTCTGCGGGCGACGTCGTGCAGCAGCGCGGCCGCCGCCAAAAGCTCCGTGTCCGGATCCGACGGAAGCGCCCCGGCGATGCGCAGGGCCTCCGCCGCGACCGCCCGGGAGTGGGCCTCGACCCTCTCCCCCGGTGCCGCGGCCCGCAGCAGCTTTTCGGCCAGCGAGCGCGTCAGCGCGGGCCGGGGCAGCGCCGCCGCCTGCAAAAGACGCAGGCTGTCGTCAAAGCCGAGGATCGTGTACGAGCCGTAGGGCGGGCGCAGCGGGCGGCTCTCCTCCGGGGGGATGCCGCAGGCCTCCGCCAGGATCGCCTGGATCACCGAGGCGTGCGCAGCGACCGCAAGATCATCCTCGCTCCGGTCCAGACAGTCCCGCAGCGCGGGCAGCGCGCGGCGGCGCACCTGCTCCAGCGTCTCCGCCCCGGGCGGCACCAGCAGCGGCTCGTCCCCGCGGCGGGCGTACAAGTCCGGCCAGCGCCTTTTGATTTCCTCGAAGTCCAGCCCGTCCCAGGGCCCCATGTCCTGCTCGGCCAGCGCCGGGACAAGGACCGCATCACCGCCGAGCGGCGCCGCCGTCTCCCGGCAGCGGGTGAGCGGACTGGTGAAGACCGTGAGCTTCTTTTCCCGCAGTTCCTCGCCCAGAAGGCAGGCCTGCATCCGGCCGAGCGGGCCGAGCGGCGTATCCGTCCTGCCGAGGCACATGTGCGCACCGAGCGGAAAGTCCGGGTGCCCGTGCCGGATCAACCAGATCCTCCGCATCAGAACAGCCCCTCAAAGAATCGGTCAAACAGCGCTCCCGCCTGCTCGCGCAGCGCGTCGGAATAGGCCGCATAGCGCTCGAGCAGCAGCTTTCCGTCATCGGTCAGGCTGCTCTTGCCGCCGCCGGCCCCGCCCTGGCTGCGCCGGATCAGCGTCCGGCTGAGCTGGCTCTCCAGCCTGCGGATCACGTTCCAGCCGCTGGAGTAGCTCATCTGCATCCGCTGGCAGGCGCTGCGCACCGACTGCGTCTCGTCGATGAGCTGCAGCAGCATGGCCGCGCGGCTGTCGAAAAAGACCTTCTCCCGCGCAAGCGACACGCTCAGCACCGGGCGCACCAGCTGTTCGTTGTGGTACTTGAGCAGCGCCTTGTAGTCCTCCGGCGTGTCCGCGTCGTGCAGGACGCCGCGGTCCTCCACCGGCACGCGCGTGAGCTCCGCGCCGCAGCGCTCCAGCGCGCCGCGCAGGCCCTGATCGCCGGGATCGTCCAGGATGCGGTCGATCAGGGAGGCGGCGATCAGCGTCGGATGGCCGGTCTCCCCGTCCACGGCGGGACAGGCGAGCTCGGCGTCCGTCTCCAGCAGGGCGCGCACCGTGGCCGCCGTGAACAGCGGGATGTCCACCGGCGTGAAGAGCACGCGGTCGCATTTCCCGCGCAGATAGCGCAGGCCGATGCAGACCGAGTCGAACATCTGCGTGCGCTCGTACTCCTCGTTTCGCAGGAAGACGATGCCGTTGCCGCTCAGGTGCCGCTCCAGCAGCGTGGCGTTGAAGCCCGTGATCATCACGATCTTCTCCACGCCCGCCTGCTGGAAGGTGGCCACCACCCGCTGCGCAATGGAGATGGAGCCGATGTTCAGCATGGGCTTGAAGTCCCCCATGCGGGAGGACATGCCCGCGGCGACGATCAAAGCGGCGTTCGTCATGCTTCTCTCTCCTTCCTGCGCGGGAAAAAGGGGCAGCGGAGCCCGATGCATTCCCGGTTTTCTTTCATGTAGCCGCAGACGACCTCGCCCAGCGGCATCTCCACGCCGAAGCGCTCGGCCGTGAAGGCCGCGGCCTCCCGGATGCAGAGCCGGCTCGTGCGCTTGCAGCAGCGCGGCCCGCCGACCTCGGCCAGCCGCTTGAGACAGCGGGACGTCAGTTCCATCGGGACCGGCCAGGCCTCCGCGTTGAGAGGGGTGGAGCCGGTCAGCACGCTCAGATAGATCCCCGCGCCGGCCGCCGCGCCGCAGACGCCCCAGAAGCCGCAGGTCCCGCCGGGGACCTGCCGGCCCCGGCTCAGCGCCGCGGAGAGCATCGTCTTCAGATCGCCCACGCCGCCGCAGTTGTGCCAGGCGGTCAGCAGCACGCAGGGGACGACGGCGTGGTGCTCCGGCCCGTGCATGTGCACCTGGGGCAGCGCCATCACCTGCTCCAGCAGGAGCAGCGGATCCTTTTCTTCACTTCTGAGCAGGAGCGGGATGAAAAACTCGTCCAGCCCCGCCGCGTGGCATTCATTGCACACGAAATGCCCGTCCTCGCAGACGGCGTCGGAGAGCTTTTCCTCCCCGCATACGCTGCAGCGCCGCGGTATGGGGATCAGCTCGTAGCGCAGGGCTTTTCCGCAGAGCATGCAGCCGGAGAAGGCGCCGCGCTTTTTCGTGCCCCTGCCGGGGATCTCGCAGCAGCTTGCCATGTGCATCACCTCGTGATCGTGATGCTACCAGTATACTCGATTGCTATTTGTTTGTAAATCGCTTCCGCGCGTTTTTTCGTGCAAGTCGGCTGTATATATGCTACAATGTCCGCAGGGAGGCGGATGCACATGAAGATATACGTATACGGCACCGGCTGCGGCGCGGGGGATCTGGCCGACGCGGCGCTCCCGGCGGAGCGCGTCGAGGCCTTTGTGGACCGCGCGGGCGGCGGGCGCTTTCTCGGCAGGCCGGTGATCACGCTCGAAGAGCTGGCAGGCCGGGAGCTGGATCTGCTGATCGTGGCCAGCCGCGGCGCCGAGCGGGTCGAACGGGAGTGTCAGCGCCTGGGGATCGCGCCGGAAAAGCTGCTCTTTCTCAAGAACCACCTTGCGCCGGCCGACCGCAACCGCAGCTACGACACGGCGCGCGCCGTGCTGGGCGACGCCTTTGTGGATCGCCTGATCGGCTCGGAAAAGCTGATCCGCGTCCCGCTCTGGACGGAGACGGAGCGCATCGCGGGCCCCGGCTCCGACAACGACTACGTGCGCCTCAAAACGCTGGAGGCGCTGTGCCTGCGCCTCGGCGGCGTGCCCGGCGCGGCCGCGGAGCTCGGCGTCTACCGCGGCGGCTTCGCCCGCTGGATCAATGCCCTGCTGCCGGAGAGGACGCTGTACCTCTTCGACACCTTTGAGGGCTTCGACCCGGCGGAGAGCGCCGAAGAGGGCGCAGGCTTCACCGAGGCGCACAGGAACACGAGCGCCGAACAGGTGCTCGCCGCTCTTCCGCACCCCGAACGCGCCGTGATCCGTCAGGGCCTGTTCCCGCAGACCGCGGCGGGTCTCGAAGCGGAGCGCTTCTCGCTTGTCTCGCTGGACGCGGATCTGGAGGAGAGCACCCTGGCCGGTCTCCGCTTCTTCTGGCCGCGCATGAGCGAAGGCGGCTATCTGCTGCTCCACGATTACAACAACCCCAGGCTCCCCGGCGTCCGGCGCGCGCTGGAGCGCTTCGAGGCGGAGGCCGGGCGTCTCCCGGCCGTCCCGCTCTGCGACGTCAGCGGCACGCTGGTCATTCCGCGGTAACACTTGTACGTGTTGTCAATTTTACCCGCGCATAGCTGTATACTATGTACAAAAAGCAATTCGCAAGTTCTGCGAATTGCTTTTTGTTGTAACTTGATTCTTCAGCTTTTTGAAGAGTATCATAAAGATGTAAAAATACGTCCGGCGAAAGGGGCTGATTCCAATGGGCGAAGAGCTGTTTGAGATCACGGCGAAGGAAGTGACCGTCGAGGTCAGGGATGAGCATACCGGAGAGGTCTACCGCCGGGAGCTGCCGATCTTCTACTACGAGAACGCCAATTTTCTGAAGCTCAGCGGCGAGAATATGGACGGGAGCGTGTCCCAGCTCGTGTTCTTCACCCCCCGCGGGATCGAGCGGGTCAAGGACATCACCGGCAAGGGGCCGGATCACGACCGCTGCGGCGGCCACAGCCACTGATTGCTGCGCACCACCCTTACGAGGGCAACAATAAAAAACCATATAAACAGGAGGAAAACACATGATCAGAAAAACACTTGTCATCAACGGCGTCAGCCGCAACCTTGTCCTGGACAAGGATGAAACGCTGGCGACCGTACTGCGTGAGCACCTGCTCCTGACCGGCTGTAAGATCGGCTGCGGCGAGGGCCACTGCGGCGCCTGCAACGTGATCGTCAACGGCAAGGTCACCAAGTCCTGTCTCATGAAGATGAGCAAGATCGCCGACGGCGCCGAGATCACCACCATCGAGGGCGTCGGCACCCTGAGCGACATGCACCCCCTGCAGGTTGCCTGGATGGCCTACGGCTGCGCCCAGTGCGGCTTCTGCACGCCCGGCTTCATCATCAGCGCCAAGGTCCTGCTGGAGAACAATCCCAGCCCGACCCGCGAGGAAGTGCGCGACTGGTTCAACAAGCAGCGCAACCTCTGCCGCTGCACCGGCTACAAGCCCCTCATCGACGCCACCATGGCCGCCGCCGCCGTGCTGCGCGGCGAGATGAGCAAGGAAGACCTCGTCTTCAAGCCCACCGGCGACAGCATCAAGGGCACCAAGTACATCCGTCCCTCCGCCGCCCAGAAGGTCACCGGCACCTGGGACTTCGGCGCCGACGACGCGCTGAAGATGCCCGGCTGCCTGCGTCTGGCCCTGACCCAGGCGAAGGTCTCCCACGCCAACATCAAGTCCATCGACACCTCCGAGGCCGAGAAGATGCCCGGCGTCGTGAAGGTCATCACCTACAAGGACATCCTCGCCGCCGGCGGCACCAACCAGATCAACGGCCTGGTCATGCTGCCCAAGCACAACAAGACCGACGGCTTTGAGCGCCCGGTCCTCTGCTCCGACAAGATCTTCCAGTTCGGCGACGCCATCGCCATCGTGGCCGCCGACACCGAGGAGCATGCCCGCGCCGCGGCCGACGCCGTCAAGGTCGACATCGAGGAGCTGCCCGCCTACATGAACGCGCTCGACGCCATGGCGCCCGACGCGATCGAGATCCACCCGGGCACCCCGAACGTCTTCTATGAGACCAACTGCATCAAGG
>CAMJQX010000096.1 GCA_946408145.1 uncultured Clostridia bacterium | reverse complement strand
GCGGAGGCCGAGGCCCTCGGCTGCCGGATCCTCCGCTGGCGGGACGGCACGTTTGTCGAATAAGCACTATAGGGGGGAGACCGTTGTGCGGTCTCCCCTGTTTCTGATCTCAGGAAATGCTTGACGCGCTCCGCCTGAGCCTGTAAAGTAATGGCGGATGATACTATTCTCGACGGGAGGCGCGGACATGTTCGAACTGAATCAAATCACCGACAGGACCTATTATATCCAGAGCCCGGCCAAAATCGGTCTCGTCCTGCTCGACGGGGGCGAGGTCTGCCTGATCGACAGCGGCAACGACAAGGACGCGGGGCGCAAGCTCCGCCAGATCCTGGATAAAAACGGCTGGAAGCTGCGCGCTATCTATAACACGCACTCCAACGCCGACCACATCGGCGGCAACAAATACCTGCAGGCGCAGACCGGCTGCAGGATCTATGCGCCGGGGATCGACTGCGCCTTTACGCGGCATCCGCTGCTTGAGCCCTCCTTCCTCTACGGCGGCTTTCCCTGCAGGGATCTGCGGCACAAGTTCCTGATGGCGCAGGAGAGCAACGCGGAGTACCTGACGGACGCAGTCCTGCCCGAGGGCTTCGAGGCCATCCCCCTGCCCGGCCATTTCTTCGACATGGTGGGGTATCGCACACCGGACGACGTGGTTTTTCTGGCGGACTGCCTTTCCAGCCGGGAGACGCTGGAGAAGTACCGCATCGGCTATATCTACGACGTCGAGGCGTATATCCGCACGCTTGAAGCGGTGAAGACCATGCAGGCGCGGCTCTTCGTGCCCTCCCACGCCGCCGCCGCGGAGGACATCGCGGAGCTGGCGCAGTATAACCTCGACACCGTGCACGAGATCGCCGGGCGCATCGTCGAGCTCTGCGCGGAGCCGCTCTGCTTCGAGGCCATCCTGCAGAAGCTCTTCACGGCATACGGTCTGACGATGAGCTTCGAGCAGTACGTGCTGGTCGGCAGCACCGTTCGCGGCTACCTCTCCTGGCTCAAGGACAGCGGCAGACTGAGCGTGAGCTTTGAAAACGGCATGCTCCTCTGGCGCCGGGCCGAGTAAGAACAAACGGCAGGAACCGGATCACCGCCGCCGCGCGGCAGCCGGTCTCCCTGCCGCTCATGCCCAAAAGGATCCGGCCTCATAATGCGCAAAACAGAGGGTGTCTTTCGACACCCTCTGTTTTGTTATCGGCGCCTTGCGAGAAGGCGCGTCTTCAGATTCCGGGCTCAGTCCTCCCGGATGTGTTTGGGATCGAACGCAGCACGGCGTCGATCTCGCTCAGTTTCTCTTCCGAACAGCCGTCGAAGAGCAGGCAGACGCGAAGCGTCATTGCGCGCGCTGCGGCGCTGACGACCGATGAGCTGTCCGCGATCTGCCGGATCATGGGCAGAAGTTCGCAGGCCGCGGGCTTGGCGAGCAGATACTCCAGCGAGCAGTCGACACTCAAAGTCTCCTCTCGATTGCCGTTGATGCGGGGCGGGAAGAGCGCTTCGGTCGGGCCGTCGGGGCCGAAGCCGCCGAGCACCTCACGCAGCCAGGAGATGCTGTCCTCCACCCAGCGCGGATAGCGGCTGCTGAAGCTCCGGCCGTCGATGCTGCTGTCGCCCGTCGAAAGGCCGTGCGGGCCGTTGGCGTAGATGTGGCTCTCAAAAGCGATCTCGTTCTGCTCCAGGGCCGTCAGGAAGCGCAGGCTGTTTCCCACCGGAACCAGATCGTCCGTGCGGGTGGCGAAGACAAAGCAGGGGCAGGTTTTCGCGTCCACCGCCTCGGCCGCGTCCGGCGCGCTGGGCTGATAACTCCGCGCCGTGGCTCCGGTGATGACCGGATAGCCGAGGATCGCCGCGTTCGGGCGGTTCTCCGCCATGGTCGCCGCACAGGCGGCCAGATGCCCGCCGGCGGAAAAGCCGATCACCGCGATGCGATCGGCGGCTACGTGCCATTCCCCGGCCTTCCCGCGGATCAGCGCCATCGCCTGCTCATAGTCCGCGAGCGGATTCGGCCAGACGGCCTGCTCCTTGAGCGAATAGCGTAGGATAAAAGCGTGGTAGCCCGCTTTGAGATAGGGGAAGGTCACGGGATCGGCCTCCCGGTCGGAGCACATCGCGTAGCCGCCGCCGGGGATCACCAGCACGGCGGGGCGCTCGCCGACGCCGCGGAATTCACCCCCGACCTCCTGCAGATAAACCGTCAGGCTGACGTTCCGCTCTTCATTCAAAATGATCGTATCTGTTCTCATTCCGATACCTCCTCACAGTCCGGCTCGGGACGGCGATCGTGTCCTCCGCCCTCCGGATCTCGGCTTCGCTCGGGCAAATGGGCTTTGCATAGAATGCAGCCATGCCTCTCCCTTATTTCTCCACGATGTCGACAAGCTCGGAGAAGCTCGACAGATTCCAGTCCCCCGCTCCGTTCGCGGCGGCGTCGCCCACGCAGGCGACCTTCATGCCCGCGGCATGCCCCGCCTCCGCGCCGGAGACGGCGTCTTCCACCACGATGCAGAATTCCGGTGCGATGCCGAGAAACTCCGCGGCCTTCAGGAACACCTCGGGGTCGGGCTTGGAGCGGGTGATGTTGTTGCCGTCGGATACGGCGTCGAAATAGCCCTCCAGACCGATCTGGTGCAGGATGAAGGGCGTGTTTTTGGAGGAGGAGCCGATCGCGAGCTTCAGGCCCTTCGCGCGCAGAGCGTCGAGCGTCTCCCTGACCTCGCCGCTCAGGTCTGCAGGGCTCATCTCCCTGAGCGATTCACGGTAGATCTCGTTTTTCTCCGTGGCCAGCGCGAGCTTCTGCTCGCTGCTGAGCGCGGGGCCGGTGTAGTTCTCCAGCACGATCTCCAGGCTCGCCATACGGCTGACGCCGCGCAGGCGATTGTTGATCTCGCGGTCGAAGGGCGTGTTCAGCTTGTCTGCCAGGGCCTTCCACGCGCGGTAGTGGTATTCGTCGGTGAAGCAGATCACGCCGTCGAGATCGAAGATGATGGCTTGAAATCTCATGCGGATGCAGTCCTTTCTATTCTGATTCTTTCGGCAGCCGGCTTGAATCCTGTCAGAGCGACCGCCTGCTGAGCGTCAGCTCAGAAACACGGGGTCTTTCTTCACGCCGGGGCTTTTGTTCTCCCCCGGGAGAATTCGTTCAGTCAAGTGAAAGCGTCAAAGAGGTCCCCGTTTTTGATCGTGCTGTTCAAAACCGGAGGCCTCTCCGTCTGCGCCCCGAAAGGCGTCATTCCACGCCGAGCACCTGGTAATCCTGGGCTTCCACCGCAGCGCGGAGCACTTCATCCTCGACGGGAGCGCTGAGGGTGACGACTGCCGTACCCTTGTTATGGTCCGCCACGGCGCCGGCGACGCCGGGCACCGCCTCGAGGGCCTTCTTCACACGCGCCTCGCAGTGCGGGCACATCATTCCTTCAACCTTCAAAGTTTTCGTCATGGTTTTTTCCTCCTTTTTTGTTTCCGCGGCAACGAGCTCTTCGAGCGCTTCCGCGGGGATCGACTTTTCTTTCCGGTCGTGCCTGGCCTCATGCGGCTTGACAAGGTTCAGGCGCAGGGCATTCATGCACACGAAGAAGCTGGAGAGCGCCATGGCCGCCGCGCCGTACATGGGCTTCATTTCTACGCCGTACAGGCCCATGGCCAGGGGGATGCAGACGGCATTGTAGAAGAAGGCCCAGAACAGGTTCTGATGGATGTTCCGGATCGTTGCCCGGCTCAGCCGGATCGCCGCCGTCACGTCGCTCAGGCGGCTTTTCACCACCACGATGTCCGCCGCGTCGATGGCCACGTCCGTGCCCGCGCCGATCGCAATGCCGTTGTCCGCCACGGTAAGCGCCGGCGCGTCGTTGATCCCGTCGCCGACCATGGTGACCTTGCCCAGCGTCTTCAGCGCGCGGATCACGTCCGCCTTGCCCTCCGGCAGGACGCCCGCAATGACCTGATCCACCCCGGCCTGCCGGCTGATCGCTCTGGCTGTCCGCTCATTGTCTCCGGTCAGCATGACCGTCTGGACGCCCATATCCCGCAGCTCGCGGATCGCCTGCGCGGAATCGGCCTTGATGGGATCCGCGACCGCGATGATCCCCGCGAGCTCGCCGTCGTACGCGAACAGCAGCGGGGTTTTCCCCTCTTCGGCGAGGGCGTTCGCCTGTGCCGAAACGGACTCGCCGACCAGCCCCCGGGAGCTGAGGAACCGCAGGCTCCCGCCAAGGAGCTCCTTTTCGTCCAGGCGGGCGCGGAGCCCGTGCCCGGGCAGCGCCTCAAACGCACTGACTTCCGAAAGCGGCAGGCCCTCCGCTTCGGCGGTCACGGCCTTTGCCAGCGGATGCTCACTGCTTTTCTCCAGGGACGCGGCAAGGCGAAGCAGCGCGTCCCTGTCTCTGCCGAAGGGGATCACATCCGTGACGCGGGGCTGACCCTCCGTCACGGTCCCCGTCTTGTCCAGCGCGATGATCTGCGTCCGGCCCGCGCCCTCCAATGCCGCCGCGGTCTTGTACAGTACGCCGGTTTTGGCGCCCACCCCGCTGCCGACCATGATGGCGACTGGTGTCGCCAGTCCGAGCGCGCAGGGGCAGCTGATGACCAGCACGGAGATCCCGCGGGCAATGGCGAAGGAGAAGGGCCTGCCGGCGATGAGCCAGCCGATCAGGGTCAGAAGCGAGATCCCGATGACCGCGGGCACAAAGATCCCGGACACCTTGTCCGCGATGCGGGCAAGCGGGGCCTTTGTCGCGGCCGCATCGGACACGGTGCGGATGATCTGGGCCAGGGTCGTGTCTTCCCCGACGCGGGTCGCGCGGCATTCCACATAGCCCTGCTGGTTCATCGTCGCGGCGGAGACCGTGTCCCCTTCCGCTTTGTCTACCGGGATGCTCTCCCCGGTCAGCGCGGCTTCGTTGACCGCCGTCATGCCCCTGACGATGACCCCGTCCACCGGGATCTGTTCTCCGGGACGGACGACGAAGATATCGCCGGTCTGGACCTCCTCGATGCCGACTTCCGTTTCGGCGCCGTCCCGCAGCAGGACGGCCGTTTTAGGGGCCAGCTGCATCAGGCCCTTCAGCGCGTCCGTCGTGCGCCCCTTCGACATGGCCTCCAGCATTTTGCCGACGGTGATCAGCGTCGGGATCATGGCCGCGGATTCAAAGTACAGGTTCATCCCGTACTTCATCACCAGATCGTTCCGGCCGTTCCCCTGGGCGAGGATCATAAGAAAGAGCTCCGCCAGGGAATACACAAAGGAAGCGCTGGAGCCGAGGGCCACCAGGGTGTCCATATTGGGCGCCCCGCGGAACAGCGAGGAAAAGCCGGAAGTAAAGAACTTCTGGTTGATGATCATCACGACGACCGCCAGCAGCAGCTCGAACAGCCCGAGAAACACGAGGTTGTCAAAGGCCTTCGGCGCAGGCCAGCCCCACATCCCGTGACCCATGGAGAAGTACATCAGGATCAGCAGGATCGGGACCGAGAACAGCAGCCGCCTTTTCAGCTTCGGCGTCTCATGGTCCTTCAGAGCCTCGGCGTCCGCCCAGGAAGGAGAAGCCCCGGACGACGCCTGTGCTTCCGCCCCTTTGAGGGAAGCGCCGTATCCGGCGGCTTCCACGGCCCGGATGACGTCTGCGGCTGAGGCCGTCCCTTCCACGCCCATGGAATTCGTCAGCAGGCTCACCGCGCATGACGTCACGCCCGGCACGCCCGAGACCGCTTTTTCTACCCGGCTCGAGCACGCGGCGCAGCTCATGCCGGTCACCTGATATTGTTCCATATTTTGTCCTTTTCCTTACTTCATCAGCTTCTGCAGGGTGTCCGCCAGCTCGTCCACAGCCTCGTCATGACCGGCCCGGATATCTTCTGCGACACAGGTCCGCAGATGCTCGGTCAGAAGGACGCGGCAAAAGCTGTTGATCGCGGAGCTCACCGCGGAGGCCTGCGTGAGGATGTCCGGGCAGTAAGCGTCCTCCTCCAGCATGCGCTGCAGACCGCGCACCTGCCCCTCGATCCGCTTCAGACGATTCATCAGATCGCGGCGTTCCTTGTCGCCGCGGATCTTTTTTCGAGAGCAGCAGGAAGCCGTTGTTTCCATGTTATCCATCCGTGATCCTCCTAAACCCCCCGGGGGTATCTTAGCTTCTGTGCGCATTATATACCCCATTGGGGTATTTGTCAACAGGCAGCAGAGGGGCAGCGATCACTTTCCCGATTCGTGCGCCTCCGTCTGCTGTGTGCAGAGCTCCGGACGTCTTATTTTATGACAAAACCTCCCGTGTTTTTTCGGGGCTGCCGGACCGCGCCCACGTTCAACACAGGAGGTTTTCTCCGCCATATACTAACTGCCGCCGTCCGGGAGGACGGCGGCAG
>CAMJQX010000095.1 GCA_946408145.1 uncultured Clostridia bacterium | reverse complement strand
CGGTTGCGGAAGATGCCGGCCAGATCCTTGACCAGCTCGCGGAAGTCCACGCGCCCGTCGGCGGTGAAGAAGAACATGGTCTTGTTCCCCTCGAAGTTGCACTCCACGTCCACCAGCTTCATTTCGAGCCCGTGCTCGGCGATCTTCTTCTGGCAGATCTCGAAGGCCTCTTTCTCGCGCTTTTTGTTCAGCTCGGCCACGCGCAGATCGTCCGCCGTGGCGACGCGGGCGACAGGGCGCAGCGGCTGCACCACGGCGTCGTCCTCGACGGGGTGGCAGCCGTGTACCACGTCGGCGATCTCCAGACCCTTGGAGGTCTCGACGATCACCTTGTCTCCGGTCTTGATGTCGAGCTTGTTCGGGGAGAAGTAATAGCTCTTGCCCCGGTTTTTGAATTTGATACTGACTACATCAACCAATGTGATTTTCCTCATTTCCGCTGCCGTCGACGGCGTCCACCGACAGCAGGCCAAAGATATGTTTGACGCCGACGTTCACCCGCAGCATGGCCAGACAGCGCTCGCTGAGCGCGCGCAGGCGGGCGATCGCCGCGGGGGACATGCCGAGATCGTCCTCCCGGCGGCAGAGCATTTCCGCGCAGAGATGCGAGACGCTCGTGAGAAAGGCCGCGGCCGCGCGGTTGTCGCCGCTCTCGTTCTTCGCGCACCAGAGGCAGAGCGCCGCCTCATCGCCGCGGGAGACGGTTTTGACAAAATCCGCCGCCAGCTTCCGTGTCTCCTCGTCCTCGGGCGCCTCGCCGCCGTTGACCGCGATCTCCGCGCAGCGGGAGCGCACCGTCGGCAGCAGCTGCCGGGGATTGACCGCGCACAGCAGGAAGATCACGCCCGCGGGCGGCTCCTCCAGCAGCTTGAGCGCCGCGTTCTGGGCCGGGATGTTCATCGTGTCCGCATCCTCGATCAGGTAGACCTTGCGCTCGCTCTCGTTGGGCAGCACCACCGCGTCCGCCGCCATTTCGCGCACCTGATCCACGGTGATCTCCCGCCGGAGCCTGCCCTTGCCGTCCTCCGTGCGCCGGATCGTGATGATGTCCGGATGGACGCCGGCCGCGGCCTTGCGGCAGGCGCGGCAGACGCCGCAGGGCACGTCGGACGCGGCGCGGCAGACGGCGGCGGCCGCGATCTCCTCCGCGTACTGCCGGCTCAGCGCCGGGTCGGCGGAGGAAAGGATATAGGCGTGGCTGAGCCGCGCGGCGTCATGGATACGAAAGGCCATGTTTTCCTCCGGGTCTGACGGGATGTGGATACTTACAATCAATATATTTTACAGGTTTTCCGCCGCTTAGTCAACCGAATCTTTCTCCTTCGCCGGAAAACCGAT
Source organism: uncultured Clostridia bacterium (assembly GCA_946408145.1). Next base: position 5,022 of record CAMJQX010000095.1, on the reverse strand, counting down.
CTAAAGGTTGTCAGCGCCGGTCTGCTGTGGTAGAATATGGGACATGAAAACGTCACGGAAAATCCTGCTTGCGCTGGCGGCCGTCGCATTCGGGGGGCTGATGCTCCTCTTCGGCGTCTCGCCGCGGACCGATCTACCGGCCCCCAGAACGGAGCCGGCTCTTTCCGTGCCCGTTTCGACCCCGGAGCCGACGCCGGAACCGACGCCCGGCCCGGATTACAGCGGCCTGCTGCGGATCTCCGAGGCCATGGTGAAAAACCGCGCCACGCTCTGTGTGGACGGACAGTTCCCCGACTGGGTGGAGCTGGAGAACATCTCGGACGAGACGCTGTCCCTCGCGGGCTGGACGCTCTCCGATCAGGAGTTCGGCGGCCGCCGTCCCTTCTCGGAGTTCACGCTCGCGCCGGGGGCGCTGCTGCTCGTGCCCTGCGGCGAAGAGCTGGGCTTCTCCCTTTCGGAGGAGGATACGCTGTGCCTTTTCGCGCCGGACGGCAGCGTGCAGGATCGCCTGCCCTGCGAGGGGGAGGAGAGCGACCGCTCCTTTGTCCGCTGCGAGGACGGGAACTTTGCGCTCTGCGCCTGGCCGACGCCCGGCTATCCCAACAGCGCCGCGGGCTACGAGGCCTTCTGCGCCGACAGGGAAAGGGAAGGCTCCCTGCTCATCGATGAGGTCATGGTCTCCAACGAGTTCACGCCGATCTTCAACGGCAAATGCTTTGACTATGTGGAGCTGCGAAACGCCTCCGAGGAGCCGCTGCCGCTCGCGGGCTGGTGCCTGAGCGACAGCCTTGAGGAGCCGGCGCGCTGGCGCTTCCCGGATTCGACCCTCGCGCCCGGAGAGCTGCTGCTGCTCACCTGCGACGAGGACAGCGCAGCCTCGGCGAACAACACGGGCTTTTCTCTCAGCGCGGTCAGCGACCGGCTGTATCTCTTCGCCCCCGACGGGACACTGGCCGACTATGTGTGGCTGCACGACGTGCCCGTGGAGGGCAGCATGGGCCGCATGGAGGGGGAAAAGGGCTTCTTCTATTTCACCGAGCCGACCCCGCGCGCGGCGAACGGAGAGGGCTTCCGCCGCGTCTCCGCCCGGCCCGAGGCGCTGACGGCCGAGGGCGTCTACGAGGGCGTGGAGAGCGTCACGGTCGCGCTTGCCGCCGCGGGCGAGATCCACTACACGGTGGACGGCAGCGCGCCGAGCGCGGAGTCCCCCCTGTACGAGGGGCCCGTCACCGTGTCGGCGACCGCCGTCGTGCGTGCGATCGCGGTGGAGGAGGGAGCGGCTCCGAGCCGGCCCGCGAGCTTCAGCTACATTGTCAACGAGGGGCACAGCCTGCCGGTCCTGAGCCTGACCGTGGACGACCGCCCCATGTTCAACCGGATGTTCATCAACGGCTACAAGGGCCGCTGGACCGGGGCGAATCTGGCGATGTTCACGGAGGACGGCTGCCTTTTCAACCGCGCCTGCGAGCTGCGCATGGCGGGCTGGACCAGCCTGAAAATGGAAAAGAAGAGCCTGGCCGTGGACTTCAAGGGCCGCTACGGGGGCGATCTGCGCTGCGACGTGTTCGACAACGGCATCGACCGCTACAGCTCGCTTGCCATCCGCGCCGGGCAGGATTACCAGTTCTCCATCTTCCGCAACGAGCTCTTCCAGGAGCTCGCCGCCGAGTGCTCGAGCGACGTGCTCGTGCAGGCAAATCGCTGGTGTGTTTTGTACGTGGACGGGGAATACTACGGCATATACTGCCTCAAGGAGGATCTGACGAAGCAGTACTACGCCTCCCACGCCGGCGTGAGCAAGGAGAGCGTGCTCAACTACCGCACGCCCGTCGTGCCGGGGACGCCTTTTTATGACGACATCCTCAACTACGCGATGCAGAACGATCTGACCCTGCCGGAGAACTACCAGTACATCTGCGACCGCGTGGACATCGACAGCCTGATCGACTGGTTCCTGATCGAGAGCTACTCCTGCAACAGCGACGTGCAGGGCAATCTGCGCGTCTTCTCCTCGCCGGAAAACGGCGGGAAATGGAGCTTCGCGCTCTACGATCTGGACTGGGCCTTTTACTACAAGGGCTGCGCCTTCTACATGCTGCTCAACGGCGACAGCAACATGCCCATGCTGCTGCACCGGATCATCCGAAATCCCGATTTCCGGGACCGCTGCCTGCGCCGCTATGCGGAGCTGACGCAGGGCGTGCTCTCCAACGAGCACGTCCTGGAGAAGATCGACGAGCATGTGGCGCTCCTTGAGCCGGAGGCGCCGCGCGACCGGGCGCGCTGGCACAAGACGATGAAGGACTGGTACGATCACGTGCAGCTGCTGCGCGATTTTATCATCGACAATGACTGGGCAAAGCTCAGCATCGAGCGCTTCTGCGCCGAGGCCTTTATCAGCCCGACAGAACGCGCCGAATATTTTGGATACTGATGGAGGGACCGAAATGGAACTGACCGCCGCCGCACTTTCACTCAACAGCATTTTTGCAGCCTATGACGAAGCGATCCTGAGCCTGATGCACAGGCTCGCCGTCTCGCTCGGCGTCGTGCTGACCCCGCTGTGCAAGCTCGTCACCCTGCTGGGGGAGAAGGGCCTGATCTTCTTCGCAGCCGCCGTCGCGCTGATGCTCTTCCCGCGCACGCGCAAGGCGGGCGTGTGCATGTTCGGCGCCGTCTGCTGCGGCGCGCTGATCACCAACGTCATCCTTAAGGACATGATCGCCCGGCCGAGGCCTTTCCAGACCGTGCCGCTCTACCGCGAGTTCTGGAACTTTATCGGCGCGCCCGCCGAGGACGGCTACTCCTTCCCCTCCGGCCATGTGACCGCCGCGGCCGCGGGCATGGTCTCCCTCTGCCTGAGCCGGGGCAGGAAATGGGTGCTGCCGACCGTGATCTGGGTGCTGCTGATGGCCTTCTCCCGCAACTACCTGATGGCGCACTACCCCTCGGACGTGCTCTGCGCCGCCGTGATCGGGACGGTCTCGGCTTTCATCGCCTGGGGCATCACCAAGCTCATCTTCCGCCTGCTGGAGGAGCACGACGACAAGCCCTTCTGCGCCTTCGTGCTGGACTTCGACCTGCGCTGCCTGCGGGACTACACCTACAAGGGCAAGCACTGAATCGGGAAAAACGCAAAAAAGAGCGACTTTGTCGCTCTTTTTTGCGTTCAGACGATGAAGCCGCCGCCGAGGAGGCGGTCGCCGTCATACAGCACGGCGGACTGCCCCGCGGCCGGGGCGCGCACCGGCTCGTCGCAGCGGACCCTCACCAGCCCGTCCTCCACCCACGCGGTGCAGGGCGGGTTTTCCCATTTCGTGTGCCGCACGCGCACCGTGGCGCGGATAGGATCGGCCGGCTCGTCGATGAGCCAGTTGAAGTCCCGCGCCGTGATCTCCGTTTTGAACAGCTCCTCCCAGAGGGCGAGCTCAATGCGGTTTTCTGCGGCGTCGATGCGGGAGACGTAGACCTTGCGCCCGTCCAGCAGGCCCGGCCGCCGCTGGCCGACCGTATAGCGGTGCACGCCTTCGTGCCGGCCGACAACTTCGCCGTGAAAGACAAAATCCCCCGGCGGCGGGAGCGCTGTGCGGCGGCCCAGCCAGCCGATATAGTCCTTGTCGGGGATGAAGCAGATCTCCATGCTGTCCGGCTTGTGCGCCGCGGGCAGGCCGAAGTCCTCCGCCATCGCCCGCACCTGCGCCTTTTCAAAGCCGCCCAGCGGCAGCACGAGGCGCGAGACCTGCCGGCGCGTGAGGCGGCAGAGCATGTAGCTCTGGTCGTTGGCGGGCATGCCCTTATAGAGCGCGCCGTGCTCCGCGCGGGCATAGTGCCCGGTGGCGACGGCCTCCGCGCCGAGCTCGTCGGCGAGGGCGAGCAGGCTTTTGAACTTCACGGCGGGGTTGCAGAGCACGCAGGGGTTCGGCGTCTCGCCGCGGAGATAGGCCTCCGCGAACGGGCGGCAGACCTTCTCCTCCAGCTCGGCCTTCACGTCAAGCACGGTCAGCGGGATGCCGAGGAAGTCCGCGCCGCCGATCGCTTCGGCGCGCTCGCGCTCTCCGGCGTTGTCGAGATAGAGGCCGTGCACCTCATGTCCCGCCCGCCGCAGCAGGCAGGCGGATACGGCGGAGTCCACCCCGCCGGAGAAACCGAGTACGATCTTCATAGCAGCCTCCTCGTTAGCGCCTAGTGCCTAGCGCCTAGCGCATAGGAGAAAACGTTGCTCCTAAGACCTCGGTGCTAAAACCTAGGCGCTCAGATAAATCATCAGCACCGAGATGTCCGCGGGGGAGACCCCGGAGATGCGGCTCGCCTGGCCGAAGCTGGCCGGGCGGATCTTTTTGAGCTTTTCGCGCGCCTCGAGCCGCAGGCCCTGCACCGCGTCATAGTCCAGATCGGGGGGCAGCGCCCGCTCCTCCATACGCGTGAATTCCGCGACCTGCTTGAGCTGGCGCTTGATGTAGCCCTCGTATTTCAGGCGGATTTCCGCCTGCTGCCGGACCGCGCGGGGCAGCGTCGGGCGCTCCGGGTCGAAGGGGGCGAGGTCCTCGTAGCTCAGCTGCGGGCGGCGGATCAGGTCGGCCAGAGAGCTCCCGCCGCTCACGGCGGCGGTGCCGCGCTCCTCCAGCAGGGCGTTGAGCGCCTCGGAGGGCGGGATGTGGCAGGCTTCCAGCCGCTGCTGCTCGGCGGCGACGGCGGCGTATTTCTCCCGCACCGCCCGCAGGCGCTCGTCGCTGACAAGGCCGATGCGGTTTCCGATCGCGCTCAGCCGCTCGTCGGCGTTGTCCTGCCGGTGCAGCAGCCGGTATTCGCTGCGGGAGGTCATCATGCGGTAGGGCTCGTTGGTGCCCTTGGTCACCAGATCGTCGATGAGCGTGCCGATATAGCCGTCCGAGCGGCGCAGGATCAGCGGCGCCTCGCCCCGGAGCTTCAGCGCGGCGTTGACGCCGGCCACGAAGCCCTGCGCGGCGGCCTCCTCATAGCCGGAGGAGCCGTTGAACTGCCCGGCGCCGTAGAGCCCGGCGA
>CAMJQX010000094.1 GCA_946408145.1 uncultured Clostridia bacterium | reverse complement strand
CCATCACCATCACCAACGAGGCCGAGGGCGCGACCATGGTCTACACCGTGCCGCATTCTGCGGGCATCCTCGTCCACAACGGCGATCACGTCGACAACGGCCAGGAGCTCACCTCCGGCGCGCTCAACCCGCACGACGTGCTGCGCATCCGCGGCGTCAACGACGACGAGTTCGGCCGTCAGGGCGTCCGCAGCTATATCACCAGCGAGGTTCAGAAGGTCTACCGTCAGCAGGGCGTCGATATCAACGACAAGCACATCGAGGTCATCGTGCGCCAGATGATGCGCAAGGTCCGCGTGGAGGAAGCCGGCAGCACTGACCTGCTCTCCGGCGCCACCATCGACATCGCGCAGTTCAAGGACGCCAACCGCGCCGTGGACGCCCGTATCGCCGCGGGCGAGGATGGCCTGACCCACGCCACCTGCACGCAGCTGCTGATGGGCATCACCAAGGCTTCTCTGGCTACCGAGAGCTGGATGTCCGCCGCCTCCTTCCAGGAGACCACCAAGGTCCTGACCGACGCCGCCATCAAGGGCAAGGTCGACCGCCTCGTGGGCCTGAAGGAGAACGTCATCATCGGCAAGCTGATCCCCGCGGGCTCCGGTCTCGCGATGTACCGCGACTTCGAGGAGCAGACCGACGAGAGCGTCGAGGCTGCCCCCGAGGAATATGTGGATCTCTCCGCTCTGGTCAGCAAGACCAACGCGCTCTGATCCCGTTCAAGCTGTTCAAAGAAGGAAAGCGGCTCTCCCCGGAGAGCGCTTTCCTTCTTTTCGTTTTTTGCATGCAATCTGCCCTTTGGAGAACAAATCATACAAAAACAATTGACACAATCTTAACAAAAGGCGTATAATGTTCAAAAGCAAAGCGCGAGAGTGCATGATTTTTGTCACGTCTGCGCGCATATTTGCCTTGCAACGAGGACGCTTCTGCGGTATGATAATAAAGTCATATACCACAAGCTGATGCGTGAACAAGCAGATCCCGACGCAATATCATGGAATCTGAAAGAAGAGGGGGTGTGCCCATGTCATTGGAAGCAATTGCGAGCGTCACCGCTGCGGAGAGCGAGGCGAAGGCTGCCGTGCAGACGGCGGAGGCCAAAGCCAAACAGATGCTGGCCGAGGCGAGGACGACCGGCCAGGCCGCAGTGGAAGCTGCCGCCGCCAAGGCGGACGCCGAGCTGCGCGAGCTGCGCCGGAAAGCGGAGGAGAAATACCAAAGCGAGTCAGAGAAGCAGGCGGCAGCGCTGGAGAGCCGTAAAGCGGCGCTCCGCGAGCAGGCCGAACAGAATCTCGGCAAGGCCGCGGCGCTCATCGTGGAAAGGATAGTGAACGACTGACATGGCCATTTTACGAATGAAACGGCTCCGGCTGATCGCCGTTCGTTCCTGCAAGGAGGAGCTGCTGCGCGAGCTGACACGTCTCGGCTGCGTGGAGATCTCCGAAGCCGGGGACGAGCTGCTGCAGTCCGAGAGCCTTCGGCCGGAGAGCAGCGGCGTTATGGCCGCGCGCACCCGGCAGGCGTCCCTTGACCATGCCCTGGAGCTGCTGGATCAGTACGCGCCGGTCAAGAGCAGGCTGCTCTCGGCCAAGCCTGAGCTCGAAACGGGGGCCTTCCTTGAGGATGAAGGCCTGGACGATGCGCTTGCCCTCGCGGAGAAGATCACGGAGCTGCACGATCAGATCCGCCGCCTCAGCGCGGAGGAGAGTCGGCAGCGTTCGGTGCTCGATTCGCTGCGGCCCTGGATGAGTCTGGATCAGCCGCTTGAGTGCGGCGGGACGGAGCGCACCGAACTGGTCCTCGGCACGATCCCCGGGAAGGTCAGCTTTTCGGCAGCCGTTGAGGCGCTGGCCGACGCCGCCGATGAAGCGGAGCTCTTTCCCGTCAGCGAGGACAAAAGCGCCCGCTATCTCGCGCTGCTGTGCATGAAGGAGCAGATGCCCGCCGCGCAGGAGGCGCTGCGGAGCTTCGGCTTTACCCCGGCCGCGCTGGGCGGGCTGAGCGGCACGCCGAGAGAGGCGTCCGCCGCCGCGGAGGAGAGCTTGAAGGCGCTCGCCGCGGAGAAAGCGGATCTCATTGAGCAGATCAAGGCCGAGGCGGCGTCCCGGGACGAGCTGAAGCTTGCCAGCGACAAGCTCTCCACCCGCGTCGCCATGGCGGAGGCAGAGGAGCGGCTTGTCGGCACGGACAGCACCCTGATCCTCGAGGGCTGGCTGCCCGCTGAGCGGGAGCAGGAGCTGGAACAGGTCTTCAAACGCTTCGGCTGCGCCTGGGAGTGCCGCGATCCGGAGCCGGACGAGTACCCGGAGGTACCCGTCAAGCTGAAAAACAACCAGGTGACGAACGCGCTGAACATGGTCACGAACATGTACAGCCTGCCGGCCTACGGCACGGTGGACCCGAACCCGCTGATGGCGCCCTTCTTCATCCTGTTCTACGGGCTGATGATGGCGGACATGGGCTACGGCCTCGTGATGATCCTCGCGGCACTGGTCGCCATGAAAAAGATCAAGCCCCGGGGCGGGACCTTGTCCTTCTGCCAGCTGCTGCTCTACGCCGGTATCTCCACCTTCATCATGGGCGCGCTGACCGGAGGTCTCTTCGGCAATGCCCCCGAGGTGATCGCGGGCATGTTCGGCTCCGACTGGAAGGGCCTGCCCGCGCTGTTCAGCCCCGTGCGCGACAGTACGCTGGTGCTCTACGGCGCGATGGCGCTCGGCGTCATCCACCTCAACGCCGGTATGATCGTCTCCTTCATGGAGAAGAAAAAGAACGGCAATCTGGCCGACGGCATCTTTGAAGAAGGCCCGCTGTGGATCATCCTGCTCGGCGGCGTCCTGCTGGCGCTGGACATGCTGGGGATCGTCAAATCCCGGATGCTCCACAACCTCGGCCTTGCGATTCTGATCGTCGGCGCGGTGATGCTGCTTTACGGCGCGGGGCGCCACAGCAAGGGCATCGGCAAGCTGACGGCGGCCTTCGGCATCATTTACAACACGCTCACGGGCTGGTTCGGCGATATCCTGAGCTACTCGCGTATCATGGCCCTGATGCTGGCCGGCGGCGTTGTGGCGCAGGTGTTCAACACCATCGCCGCCATGCCCTCCGCCAAGGGCGTGACGCCGCTCTCCGGCGCGATCTTCATCGTGATCTTCCTCGTCGGCCACGCGCTGAACTTCGGCCTGAACCTGCTCGGCTGCTTCGTGCACGACCTTCGTCTGCAGTGCCTGGAGTTCTTCGGCAAGTTCTATCAGGACGGCGGCAGGGCTTTCGCCCCGCTGAGCGTGCGCACAAAATTCATAAACCCGGAAGAATAAATCCACTTTACAATAATTAGGAGGAAAGAAAAATGGAATTTCTGAACACCATCGGCGGTTATGCTCTCGGCCTGCTGGGCGCTGGCCTCGCGGCATTCATGGCCGGCATCGGCTCCGCAAAGGGCACCGGCATCGCCGGCGAGGCGGGCGCAGGTCTCGTCTCTGAGGATCCCAGCAAGTTCGGCAAGGCGATGATCCTTCAGGTCATCCCCGGTACCCAGGGCCTCTACGGCTTCGTTATCTGGTTCCTTGCTTACAGCAAGCTCGCTGCCGTCGGCGCCGCCGGCGTGAGCGTCGCCCAGGGCCTGCAGGTGCTCGCCGCCTGCCTTCCCATCGCCTTCGGCGGTCTGCTGTCCGGTATCGCGCAGGGCAAGGTCGCCGCTGCGTCCGTCAACATCCTGGCCAAGAAGCCCGACGACTGGTCCAAGGGCATGATCCTCTGCATCACCGTCGAGTTCTACGCCATTTTGTCTCTGCTGGCCTCCTTCATGATGCTCGGCGCCGTTACCCTTGGCTGATCACAGATAGGAGCGGACTATGAAAGGCACTGAAAAAATCATCGCGCATATCCAGGCTGACGCGAAGGCGCAGGCTGACGCGATCTTCGCTCAGGCAGAGCGGCAGTGCGCCGGGATCAAGGCCGAGTTCGACAGCCAGGCGGCGGAGCGCTACTCCGAGAAGATCCGCGCCGGCGTGAAGGCCTGTCAGGACGAGGTGGACAGCCGCGTCCGCATCGACCAGATGGAGGCGCGCAAGGGCACGCTGGCCGTCAAGCAGGAGATGGTGTCTCTCGCCTTCGATAAGGCGCTGGAGGCTCTGTGCGGCCTGCCGGAGGAGCAGTATGTCGCCTTCCTCGCGGGTCTCGCGGCCAAAGCCTCCGTCACCGGGGATGAGGAGATCCTGCTCAATGCCCGTGACCGCGCAGCCGTGGGCGACAAGGTCGTCGCCGCCGCGAACGCGAAGCTCGGCGGCGGGAAGCTGCGTCTCGCCGATCAGACCGGCGATTTCGCCGGCGGCCTGATCCTGCGCCGCGGCAACGTTGAGGCAAACTGCACCGCCGAGCTCCTTGTGGATCTCGCGCGGGGAGATCTGTCTGCCGAGATCGCAGGCATCCTCTTTGCATAAGCCCTCAGGCAAAGGAGGGAAATCAATTTGGCAAAGAAGAGAGAAGCGTATCTATTCCTATCCGCCATGCTGCGGGCCAGGGAGCCCGGCATGCTCTCGCGCGAGAAGGCCGAGCGCATGCTGGATGCGCCTTCCTTCGAGGAGTGCGCCAAGCTCCTGACCGACTGCGGCTATGAGGACATGTCCCAGAAAAAGGCCGGAGAGATCGAGCAGCTTCTGGCCGAGCGCCGCACGGCGATCGGCAAAGAGCTGGAATCCATGGTGCCCGACAAGGCGCTGGTGGACTTTTTCCGCGTCAAGTACGACTATCACAACGCCAAGGTGATCCTGAAGGCGGAGGCCCAGGATCTGGACGAGAGCGCGCTGCTCTCGCCCTCGGGCCGCGTTAAGCCCGAGAAGCTGCTCGAGGCCGTCCGTGAAGACGAATACCGCGAGCTGCCGAAGGCTTTTGCCGCCGCCGTGGCGGAGGCCAAGAGCATCCTCGCCCGCACCGCAAACCCCCAGCTCGCCGATTTCAGCCTGGACAAGGCGTATTTCGCTGAGCTTCAGGAGCTCGCGGACGAAGCCGACAGCAAGTTCCTCAGGGGCTACGCCGCCATCCTGGCCGACAGCACCAATCTGCGTTCTGCCGTGCGCACCCTGCGCATGGGCAAGGACAGCGGCTATCTGCAGGAGGCGCTGGTGCCCGGCGGCACCGTTGAGCCGCGCAGGCTCGTCGCCGCGGGTGCCGAAGGGCTCGCCGCTCTCTTTGACAGCACCCGTCTGGCCGCTGCCGCGGCGCTCGGAGCCGAAGCCGTGGAGGGCGGAACGCTTACAAAATTTGAGCTCGCCTGCGACAACGCGGTCAACGCCTATCTGGCGGAGGCCAAGCTGGTCGGCTACGGCGAGGAGCCGGTGATCGCCTATCAGGCGGCCGTGGAGAACGAGATCACCGCGGTGCGCATGATCCTGACGGGGAGACTCGCGGGTATCGCGCCGGGCGTGATCCGGGAAAGGCTGCGTGATCTGTATGCTTAAGATTGCCGTTATAGGCGGTCGGGAGACCGTCATGGGCTTCAAGGCGCTGGGGCTGGACACCTGCCCGGCCGCCAACGCGCAGGAGGCGAAGGAGGCGCTGCGCCGCCTCACCCGCGACAGCGAGGACTATGCCATCATCTATATTGAGGAGGGCCTTGCCCAGCAGCTGAGCGCGGAGATCGACAAATTCAAGGACAGCCCCACCCCGGCCATCATCCTGATCCCGGGCCGCGAGGGCAGCATCGGCCTCGGCCAGTCGGCGCTGAAAGCAGCCGTCGAGCGCGCCGTCGGCACCAATATTCTGGGCGACTAAATCGAAAGGAAGTTTTGCTTATGAGCGGAAGAGTTACCAAAGTATCCGGTCCGCTTGTCGTGGCGGAGGGCCTGGCGGACGCCAACGTCTCCGACGTCGTTCGCGTCGGCTCTCAGCACCTGATCGGCGAGATCCTGAATATGACCGGCGACTGCGCCTCCATCCAGGTCTATGAGGAGACCTCCGGCCTCGGCCCCGGCGCCGATGTCGTGACCACCGGTATGCCTCTGTCCGTCGAGCTCGGACCCGGCATGCTGGACAATATCTACGACGGCATCCAGCGCCCCCTGCCCGAGATGCGCGCCCTGACGGGCGACTGCATCACCCGCGGCACCGACGTGCCCGCGCTGAACCGGGAAAAGAAATGGGACTTCGTGCCCGTGGCCAGACCCGGCGACAAGGTCATTGCGGGCGACGTGCTCGGCACCGTGCAGGAGACTTCGGCTATCCTCCACAAGATCATGGTGCCCCGCGGCGTGTCCGGCGAGGTCGTTTCGGTGGGCAGCGGCGAGCATGTGGTCACCGACGTGATCGCCGTCGTGCGCGATGAAAAGGGCAAAGACCATGAGCTGAGCATGATGCAGCGCTGGCCCGTCCGTATCGCGAGACCCTATGTGA
>CAMJQX010000093.1 GCA_946408145.1 uncultured Clostridia bacterium | reverse complement strand
ACAAAGCAAAAACCTGTCACTTGCGTGACAGGTTTTTCGCTCTGGTGGAGGTGGGGGGAATCGAACCCCCGTCCGAAAGCACTTTGACAGGAACTTCTCCGGGCGCAGGCGGTCCTTTGCATTCCCTCACCCCGACGCAGGCCGCCATGCTGCGGGATTCGGTAGCTTCATGATGCGTGGCGCAGGCAAAGCTTACTGCACTCACGTTCCCCACTGATCGACGCCCCATCCCGGGCCGTGGGACTCCCGGGTGGAACGCTCGCTAATTAAGCAGCGAGAAGAACAGCGTTATCGTCGTTCTTTAATTTATAAGAATGCCCATTTTATGGATGTTAGGCGCATCCGCCCGCTATTCCTGCCTCCACGCCCCCGTCGAAACCAGTACACCCCCGCGTATAGCTATGCAAAGCGCACGCGCTTTGCATAGCTATACGCGGGGATCATCCGCTCCGGGGCGGCGATGGGCCGCCCCGGCAGTGAGACGCAAAGTCAGCAAAAACGTTTCAGCACTTCTCCGGCTCGGGATACTCGACGCCGAAGGTCTCGACCGTGACCTTCTTCATGACCTGCGGGATACGCGGCCGATCGTTGTAGTCCGTACGCACGGCGCAGATGTTGTCGACCGCCTCGATGCCCTCGATCACCTTGCCGAAGGCGGCATACTGGCCGTCCAGGTGCGGAGAATCCTCATGCATGATGAAGAACTGGCTGCCGGCGGAGTTCGGCGCCATGGTGCGGGCCATGGACAGAACGCCGCGCGCATGCTTGAGATTGTTCGGGAAGCGGTTGGCGGTGAACTCACCCCTGATGCTGTAGCCGGGGCCGCCGATGCCGGAGCCCTTGGGGTCGCCGCCCTGGATCATGAAGCCGGGGATGACGCGGTGGAAGATCAGGCCGTCGTAAAAGCCCTTGGAGACGAGGGAAATGAAGTTGTTGACCGTGTTCGGGGCGATCTCCGGGTAGAGCTCGGCCTTGATCACGTCGCCGTTTTCCATCTCAAAGGTGACAATGGGATTGCTCATTCGTAGTTCCTCTCTTTCATCATTCTGTCGATATCGCGTTTGGACTGCCGCTCGGCGTCGCTGTCGCGCTTGTCATAGAGCTTTTTGCCCTTGCAGAGCCCCAGCTCCACCTTGACGCGGCTGTCCTTGAAATACAGGGAAAGCGGGATCAGCGCCACGCCGTCCTGCATGACGCGCGCGTTGAGCCGCAGGATCTCGCGCTTGTGCATCAGCAGGCGGCGCGGACGCACGGGATCCTTGTTGAAAATGTTCCCGTGCTCGTAGGGGCTGATGTGCATGCCGCGCACGAACAGCTCCCCGTCCTTGACGGTGCAGAAGCAGTCCTTCAGATTCACCTGGCCCGCGCGGATGGATTTGACCTCCGTCCCGGCCAGCTCGATCCCGGCCTCAAAACGCTCGAGCACGAAATAGTCGTGAAACGCCTTGCGGTTGTCCGCGATTTTTTTGGTGCCCTTCTGTTTGGCCATGGATCTCACTTCCTTTCGGGGCTGTATTGTACCATATTCCCCTTCAAAAAGAAAGAAGAATTTGCGCGGATCGCGGCGTCACAGTCTGCGGATCTCCGCCGTGCAGGCGCCGATCCGGCCCCTGACGAAGCCCTTCCCCGCCGCGGAGCAGTCTACCGAGTATCCGGCTTCGACGTCGCCGCGGTTGACGACTGCGAGATAGGCGCCGTCCTCCGCCGGCTCGCCGAAGACGTCCCTGCCGCCCTCGATCCAGCGCAGGACCAGCAGCACGTCGGAAGAGGCCGCCATGAAGCGCACATGCCCCGTACTCAGCGCGGGTGCCGCGTTGCGCAGGGACGCAAGGGATGCGTAGTAATCGTGCAGATCTCTGTCCCCGAGACGGAAGGGCGCGCGGTTGAAGGGGTCGCAGACGCCGCACATGCCCTGCTCGTCGCCGTAGTAAACGCTCGGGACGCCGGGGATCGCGAACTGGATCGCGGCGCAGAGCTTCTCCAGCTCCAGCGCGCGGTCAAGCTTCTCCTGCGGGAAGCTCAGCAGCAGCTGCTCCTCGCGCTTGAGATCGCGGATCACCACGTCGGCGGCGAGCGCGCTGCGCAGACGATCCACATCGTGCGAGCCGAGCAGGTTCATCAGCGAATAATACAGCGGCTTCGGATAGTTCATCTGCTGACCGCGCAGGAAGTCGCGCAGCGCGTAGGCGTCGATCCAGCGGTGGGCAAAGCGCAGCACAGCGGTGCGGAAGGGATAGTTCATGACCGAGTCGAGGGAGTTGCCCAGCGCGTAGTCGCGGCGGGAGCCGTAGCTCTCCTTGAGCACCGGATCCTCCCAGACCTCGCCGAGGATCGGGGCGTCCGGCTTTTCCTCGCGCGCGGCCCTGCGTATCAGGGAAAGCACCGCATCCGGCAGCTCGTCGGCCACGTCCAGCCGCCAGCCGGACGCGCCGCGCCGCAGCCAGGTCCTGACCGCGCTGTCCTGCCCGGTGACGATCAGCTCCTGCCAGCCGGGGTTGGTCTCCTCTACCTCCGGCAGCTCTGCGAAGCCCCACCAGCTGCGGTAGTCATTCGGGAAGGAGCGGAACTCATACCAGCCGTAATACGGCGAGTCCGATCCCTGGCAGGCCCCTTTGACCGGATAGTGATTGTAGCGGTTGAAATAGATGCTGTCCGCGCCGGTATGGGAAAACACGCCGTCGAGCATGATGCGGATCCCCATCTGCCGCGCCATCTCGCACAGATGGCTGAAGTCCTCGTTCGTGCCGAGGATCGGGTCGACGCGCATGTAGTCGGAGGTGTCGTAGCGGTGATTGGAGCGCGCCTCGACGATGGGGTTGAGATAGAGGCAGCTGATCCCCAGCTCCTTGAGATAGGGCAGCTTCTGCTCGATGCCGCGCAGCGTCCCGCCGTAAAAATCGTCGGGGATATAGTTCTGCTCGAAGGGCCGCGGCTGCCAGCGGACAGGCTCCTCCAGGCTCCGGTGCAGCTCCGGGGTCTGACCGAGCGCGGTGTGATAAGCGACGCCGCGCTCCGCCGTACCGTCGTTGGAGAAGGCAAAGCGATCCGGGAAGATCTGATACATGACCGCGCGCCGAAACCACGCGGGCGTCTCAAAATCCTTCCGATAGACCGTCAGGCGGAAGCCGTTTGCCTCATATCCGTACAGCCTCCCCTGGTGGCCGCTCCCGTCGGGACACAGCCAGTGCGCGCTGCCCCGGGTCTCGATGCGGAAGCGATACCAGTATGCGGCCGCCTCTTCCGGCGCCGTGATCGAGACCGTGAAGCCGTCCTCGGTGGAGACCATGGAGTATTCCTTCTGCAGCTTGTCGCCGTAGAGGATCAGAAAAGCGCGCTCTGCCCGGCCGGAGATCATGTGCAGCGAGAGCGTCAGTTCCTCCCCTTCCCGTATGGCGCCGAGCGGCCTGCGGCAGGCTGCGCTCCAGGCGTCATGCGCAGCCATGAGCGTGCCGCCGCAGCTGCGCAGGATGCTGATCACATGGGCGGTGCGGGGCTGGAGGCCGTACATCTGCGTCAGATCGACGCCGGATGCGCGCAGGTCGCCGCAGCAGCGTGCCGTGAGCTGGTAGGCGTCCTGCATGGAAAAGCCGCAGTCGTCCATCAGCAGGCGCATCAGCTCCGGCGCGGCCAGCGGATTGTCCGGATCGAAAAAGCGTTCCGGCAGTGCGTTCAGCTCGACCCCGCTCTCGACGCAGGAACGGGCGGCCGCGTATACAGACGCAGCCGCCTGGAAATATTGACGGATCAGGACGGGGCAGTGCGGCTCCCTGAGGATCTGCACCATCACGCGGTCGCCGTCGACGGGCTCCCAGCGTTCGCCGTCCCAGGCGGCCGTGACGGCGCGCCTGTCGTGGTAGACGATGGAGAGCGTATAGTCCTCCGTCCAGTTCTCCTGATAGCTTCCTCCGAACCAGACGGTATAGGTCCCGGTATGTGAGCCTTCCCAGACGGGTCGAGTCATCACAGCATGCATAGATAAAGCCTCGCGTATTCCTCGGCTGACAGTTCAAAGCCGAAATCTGCCTTCATGGCGTTGGTGATCAGCGTATCCATCACGTCCTTATTCTGCCAGCAGGCAAGGGCGGAGCGGATCGCGTCGCTCATCTCCCAGGCGTCATAATTGGCGAAGCTGAAGCCGGTGCCCTCGCCGGTGAACTGATTGAAGGGCATGACGGTATCGCGCAGGCCGCCGGTCTCGCGCACGATGGGGATCGTCCCGTAGCGCATGGCGAGCATCTGGCTGAGTCCGCAGGGCTCAAAGCGCGAGGGCATCAGATAGAAATCGCTGCCCGCGTAGATTTTGTGGGCCAGCTCCTCATTATAGCCGATATAGGCGCAGACGCGGCCCTTGTAGCGGTATTCCGCGGCGCGCATAAAGTTTTCAAAGCGCTCTTCCCCGCTTCCGAGGAGCATGAACTGCATATCCTCGCGGCCCATGAGCTCATCGAGCACGCAGGCAACGAGATCGAAGCCCTTTTGCTCCGTCATGCGCGTGACCATCGCGAAGATGGGGACGTCGGGGCTGCGGTCCAGTCCCATCTGCTCCTGCAGCGCCGCCTTGCACGCGGCTTTCCCCTTGCGGTGTCCGCGGTCGAAGTGCGCCGGGATAAAGCGGTCGGTACGCGGGTTGAAGACGTCTTTGTCAATGCCGTTGATGATGCCGGATACCTCGCCTGCCCGGGCGTTGAGGATGCCCTCAAGCCCCTCGCCGTAGTAATCGGTCATGATCTCGCGGGCATAGCTCGGGCTGACCGTGTTGATCCGGTCGGCAAAGACGCAGCCGCCCTTCATGAAGTTGGCGCAGCCGTTGAGCTCCATGAATTCCGAAGTCAGGAAGCGATCCTCGATGCCGAACAGGTCCTTCGCCAGCCCAAAGCTGCACTTGCCCTGAAAAGCGATGTTGTGGATGGTCAGGACATAACGGAGCCTCTCCTGCACGCCGCCGGGATACTGGGTCTTGGCCAGCATGGGCATCATGGCCGCGTGCCAGTCGTTGCAGTGGATGATTTCGGGAGCAAAGTCCAGATTGGGCAGCGCGTCCATCACCGCGCGCGTGAAGAAGGCATACTGCTCGATCTCTCCCTCGCCGCCCCAGTAGATCCGGTCGCCGAAATAGTGCTCGTTATCGACAAGATATACGGTCACGCCGTCGATCTCCAGCTTCTCGATGCCGGCGTATTCGCGCCGCCAGCCGAGCTGGACGTAGAAGTAGAACATGTGCTCCACGCGGCCGGCATATTTGTTCTTGATGCAGCGATGGTAGGGCATGATGACGCGCGCGTCGATCCCCATGGCTCTGAAGGACTTGGGCAGCGTGCCAACCGCGTCGGCAAGGCCGCCGGTCTTGGCGAGCGGCGCGCACTCGGCGGAGGCGAGAAGGACGGCGGGAAAATGCGATCTGCCCTTGCTTTTGAGAAAATCGCGAAATTCTTTTTTCATGATCATTCTCCTTCCTTTTCCGGTTTTTTCCGGGGACGGGAGACGCGGGGTTTATATTCGAAGAAGACGGCAGACATGGCGGGCAGGGTGATGGAAGCCGAGGCGGGCATATCCAGGAAACCCTCCTTCCGGCTGCGGATCGTCCCCTCATTCTTCACGCCCTCGCCGCCGTACTGCTCATCGTCGCTGTTGAGGATCTCCTTGAGCGTGCCGGGTGCGGGCAGGCCGAAGACGAAGCCTTCATAGGCGACGGGCGTGAAATTGCAGACACAGACGATGCCCTTCTTCTTATCGGCGCCGGAGCGCAGGAAGGCAACAGAGCTGCGGCCGGCGTCATCCACGTTCAGCCACTTGAAGCCATCCCAGGAGCGGTCCACCTCGTACATGGCAGGATATGAGGTGTACAGCTTGTTGAGGGCCTTCATGTACTGCTGCAGCTGGGCGTGCTTGAGGTAGCCGAGCAGGAGCCAGTCGAGCTCCTGCTGCCAGTTCCATTCTATGAACTGGCCGAACTCGCTGCCCATGAAGGTCAGCTTCTTGCCCGGGTGTGCGAACTGGAAGCCGTAGAGCGCGCGGAGAGAGGCAAACTTCTGCTCGTAGTCGCCGCTCATCTTGTTGATCATGGAGCACTTGCCGTGCACGACCTCATCATGAGAGTACGCCAGCACATAGTTCTCCGAGAAGGCGTACATCATGGAGAAGGTCAGCTTGTTGTGGTTGAAGCTGCGGAAGAAGGCGTCGAGCGACATGTAATCGATGGTGTCGTGCATGAAGCCCATGTCCCACTTGAGGCTGAAGCCCAGACCGCCCACATCCGGCGGCGCCGTAATGAGCGGGAAGGCCGTGGATTCCTCTGCGATCGTAACTGCGCCGGGGAACTCCGTCAGAATGGCGGAATTGAGCTTGCGCAGGAAACGCACGGCGTTGAGATTCGTGGTGCCGCCCTCCTCGTTGGGCGTA
>CAMJQX010000092.1 GCA_946408145.1 uncultured Clostridia bacterium | reverse complement strand
AATCATATATTCCTGTCCTTCCTTTCACTGCGCCCGAAGCACAAGCTTCGGGACTTTTTGTTTTAAGGAGGAATCTGTATGGAAAACCTGAAGTTCATTCTCGTGTGTCTGGCGATTTTTGTGGGTCTTCTGCTCGTGGCCGTAGCTTTCGAGCGTCTGCTGGTCAAGGACCGCAAACGCTTTTCGGACACGCACTACATCACCTACACCGCCATCTTCTCCTGTATGGCGGGCGTGCTGATGCTGGCGGAGATCCCGCTGTTTTTCGCGCCGGGCTTCTATAAAATGGACCTGAGCGAGCTGCCGATCATGATCTGCACCTTCTACCTCGGCCCCGTGGCGGGCGTCACGGCGGAGCTCATCAAGGTCTGCATCAAGCTCCTGCTCAAGGGGACCACGACCGCCTTCGTCGGCGACTTTGCCAACTTCGCCGTCGGCTGCTCCTTCGTCCTTCCCGCGAGCATCGTCTATCACGCCAACCCCAGCCGCAGATCCGCCCTCACCGGCATGGTCGTCGGAACGCTCGTTATGACTGTTTTCGGCAGCGCCTTCAACGCGATCTATCTGCTGCCGAAGTTCTCGGCCCTCTTCGGCATGCCCATGGAAGTCATCGTCGGCATGGGCACCAAGGTCAACCCCGCCATCACCAGCGTCTCCACGCTCGTTCTCTTTGCCGTGGTGCCCTTCAATCTGCTCAAGGGCATTGTGGTCTCGCTGCTCACTTTCCTGCTGTACAAGCGCATCTCGCCGATCCTCCACAAGGGCGACGAGCGCCGCCGCGAGCGGCACGCAGGCAGGTCCGAAGCCTGAGCGCGCTGAGCGAGAGGTTGAACGCCTCGCTGAAATACAGCAGCGCCAGATAGGCTGAGAGGCCGTAACGCGGCAGAAGGAACAGCATCAGCAGCAGGCCGAGCGCAGCCTCGACGATGTTGACGCCCATGCTCCACACCTGCTGCCCCAGCCCCTTGAGGCAGCCGTCCACCGCAATGTCGGTATACATGATCGGCACCAGGGGCGCGAGCAGGCGCAGAAAGCGCGCGGCCTCCCGGCTGTGATACAGCAGGCCGCCCAGCAGATCGGCGCAGAACAATAAAACAGCGGACACCGCCAGAGAGTAGTGCAGACTGATGCGCACGAGCTTTCCGGCGGTGTTTTCTATTTCCTCCTGTTCCCGCCGGACCTGGGCCGCGGTCAGCTCCGGGACGATCAGATCGGCGGCCGCGCCGAGCAGGCAGGAGGGGAAAAACAGCAGCGGCAGGACCATACCCTGGACGACGCCGTAACCCGCCAGCGCCGTGTCGGCGGACAGACCTGCTGCGCGAAGGCCGCGCGGGACCAGAAGCTGCTGCAGCGTTGTCAGGGCGCTGCGCGTGTAGGCCGACAGCGCGAGCGGCACCGCGAGGCGCAGCATGCGTGACGAGAGCTTTCCGCCGCTCTCGCCGGGGCGATAATGACGGCGGCGGTCGTGCAGATAGACGGCGGCCATCAGGAGGACGGAAAAGACGTCCGCCCCGGTCCGCCCGAGCGTGACGGCGGCGCAGCGGCGCTCCATGCCGCCGCCCGCGGCATGCGGCAGCAACAGCATGATCAGCGCGATGCCCATAAGCTGTTCCGCCAGATGCACGGCCGCGGCCTTTCCGACGCGCCCGCAGGCCGTGAAATACCCGGAGATCGCGGCGCCGAGCGAGATACAGGGCATGGACAGCGCCGCGATGCGCAGCGAGAGCACGGTGCGCGCATCGCCGATCCAGAGAAAGCCGAGCGGCTCGGCCAGAAGCTGCAGCAGCGCGCCGGAGAGCAGACCGCATATGCCTCCGTAGGCCAGGCAGCGCCGCATGGCCGCGCGGATGCTGCCGCTGCGGCCGCCGCCGAGCTCCTCTGCGACGAGCCTCGTCGCCGTAAAGCGTATGCCCGAAATGGCCAGTGTCGCGCAGAGATTGTAGAGCGAAAGCGTCAGCTCGTACAATCCGAGCCCGGAAGCGCCCAGAGACAGCGCAAGCCAGGACTGAAAAGCCATGCCGATGCCGCGCATCAGGAGCGACACGCCCGTGAGCGTGAGCGTGTTTCGTACAAGCGTTTTGGATAGCATGCTCTATCGTATGTCATACGGGGCGGCAATAGAATCTTTCTTGCATTGCCGGCGCGGTGGTGCTAAAATGGGAAAAAACAAGCAAAAGAGGATGCTGTTTTGAGAAGAACGACCAAAATCACATTGATCATACTGGCTCTGCTCGTCATGATCCTCCTGCCGTCCAGCTGCTCCAACGGGATCGGCGAGGCGCTGTTTCATCTTCCGTCCACGCTTGTGCAGCCGACACCGGTGCCCACGCCCGAGCCGACGCCGGAACCCACTCCGGAACCCACGCCGGAACCTACGCCGGAGCCCACGCCCGAGCCCGCGCTTCCCGCGGGAAGGGCCGTGACCGTGGACGGGAAGCAGCTTGCCTCCGGAACCGTCATCAAAAACGACGCCGAGTACATGCGCCTTGCCGAGGTCGCCGAGGCTCTGGGGCTTGAGGTGACAGTGGACGAGGACGCGGTCTCCTTCGTGTGGAGAAAGAAGGATGTGCGCTTTGCCCTCGGCGGGAGCGAGCTCGTCTACGGCGACAAGCGCGTGAGCATGGACCCCGTGCCCGCCGCCTATCAACGGGAGCCCTGGGTGCCGGTGCAGGCCTTCTGCGACGCGCTGGAGATCTCTGTCTTCCTCGACGAGGAGAACGAGCACCTCTACTGCACGCCCGGCGCGGGCGACTGGGCGCTGCCCGAGGGCTACAAGGTGCCGATCCTCATGTACCATGGCGTCAACGACTACGCCTGGACCATGCCGAGCCTGTTCGTGACCCCGGCGGAGATGGAAGAGCAGATCGTTTACCTGCTCGACAATGGCTGGGATCCGATCTGGTTTGAGGATCTGGAGCATGTCGAGGACTACGACAAGCCCATTATCCTGACCTTTGACGACGGCTATGTCTGCAACTACAACATCCTCTTCCCGCTGCTGCAGAAGTACAATGTCAAGGCGACCTTCTTCATCATCACCAACTACCTGAGCCGCCCCGAGGGCTCCGGCTATTCCAACCTCGAACAGTACCTGACCTGGGACAACCTGCGGGAGATGGACGCCTCCGGCCTCTGCTCCATCCAGAGCCACACCGAGGAGCATCTCGACATGGGCATCCTGGGCGAGGCCTCCACCCACCGCGAGCTTGAGGGCTCAAAGCTCATGCTCGTGCGGCAGATCGGGAAGGAACCCTTCGTGGTCTCCTACCCGGAGGGCAAGGCCACGGAGCTGACCTACAGCGTGACGCGCGAGACCTATCGCTTCGGCGTGAAGATGTCCGGCCCGACCTTTGTGACCGGCAGCGACGATCCCGTGATCCTCTGGCGCATCTTCATCCCGCGCGGCACGAGCATCACCACCTACGAAAAGCTGATCAACCAGTGAGGAGGTAATACTATGATCATCGCCATCGGCAGAGAACACGGCAGCGGCGGCCATGAGATCGCCCGCGCGCTTGCGGAGGAGCTGGGCTATGCCTGCTATGACAAGGAGATCGTGGATCACGCGGCTGAGAGCTCGCATTTCAGCCGGGAAGTCATGGATTCCTTCGATGAAAAACGCGTCTCGCCCTACGTTGTCCCGGTTCCCAACTTCGTGGGGATGGGGGAGAGCTTCCGCCTGAACATGCAGGTCGCGGCTGCCCAGTTTGAGGCGATCCGCAGCCTTGCCGAGCAGGGCAACGCCATCTTTGTCGGCCGCTGCGCGGACTATGTGCTGCGCAATCGCGGCGACCTGCTGCGCGTCTTCATTCAGGCGAGTGAGGAGAGCCGCATTCGCGAGATGATGAAGCGGCGTGATCTGAGCGAGGATCAGGCCAGAAAGCTGATCCGTCAGGTGGACAAGGACCGCTCCAGCTACTACCGCTATTATACCGATCAGGACTGGGGCGACCGGCAGTATTACGATCTGTGCATCAACAGCGACAAGGTCGGCGTACAGGGCGCCGTGAAGATCATCAAGGCCTGCCTTGAATCCATGCAGGCAGAATGAAAAAGCTTCTTTCCGCGCTTCTCGCGCTGCTGATGCTTTTCTCCCTCTCCGCCTGCGGGCGGCAGACGGAGACAGAGACGGGACCGGAGGAAGAGATTGAGCTTCCGCCGGTGTCGACGCCCGTGCAGTACCTCTTCGACAACAGCGGCGTCGAGCCGCAGGGGACGCTTCTGGGCAGCCTGGACTGTCGGGCCGAATACCGCTCGGTCTATTCCGACGTCCGGGAGGTCCCCGACCGAGGGACCGTCACGCAGCGCTTCTACTTCTATACCGACGGCCTCGGCATGTGGAACAGCTTTATCGTGATCCTCCAATCCACACCTGAGGGGCATTCGACCGAGGACGACGAGGCCTACACCGAGTACGCCGCGATCCGGGCAGACCATTTCGGCACAGGCGACGGCCTCAAGGACGCCAAAATGGAGAGCGATTGGAGCTGGGAGAGCTTCACGCGCGACCTCAACGGCGCGCTGATCGAGCTGAGCGTCAGCAGGAAGGGCGACAAGGCGGAGCTCAGGTATACCGCGACCACCGCCGATGGGGAGCTGCACAGCCTCAGCTGCAAGGATATCGCGATCCCGGCGGACGCGCCGCTCTACTACTGCCTGAGCGTCGAGCATGCATGCCTTGATCTGCTGGAAGATACGACCGGATAAGATACAAAGAAGGGGAGTACTATGGAACTGAAAAACACCGTGCTGGGCATTGAGCTCGGTTCCACCCGCATCAAGGCCGTTCTGATCGACGAGCGGCACCTGCCCGTTGCCTCCGGCGACTTTGAGTGGGAAAACCAGCTGGTGAACGGCATCTGGACCTATTCGATGGACATGGTGCACACGGGCCTGCAGACCTGCTTCGCCAGACTGCGCGAGGACGTGAAGGCCAGATTCGGCGAGGAGCTGCGCACGGTCGGCGCGATCGGCGTCTCCGCGATGATGCACGGCTATCTGCCCTTCGACGCCGAGGGAAAGCAGCTTGCGGAGTTCCGCACCTGGCGCAACACCATCACCGGCGAGGCGGCCGAAAAGCTCTCTTCGCTCTTTGATTTCAACATTCCCCAGCGCTGGAGCATTGCCCACCTGTACCAGGCCATGCTCAACGGCGAGGAGCATGTGAAGGACATCGCGTATCTGACCACGCTTGCGGGCTATATCCACTGGCGGCTCACCGGCGAAAAGCTGATGGGCGTGGGCGAGGCTTCGGGCATGTTCCCGATCGACAGCGCCAGGTGCGACTATGACGAGGGCATGCTGCAGAAGTTCAAGGCGCTGACCGGGGTGGAGCTGCGCGCGATCCTGCCGAAGGTCGTCCCCGCCGGCGCCTGCGGCGGAACCTTGACGGCAGAGGGCGCGAAGTTCCTCGATCCGAGCGGCGTGCTGCAGCCCGGCATCCCCGTGGCCCCCTGCGAGGGCGACGCCGGCACCGGCATGACGGCTACCAACTCCGTCCGCCCGCGCACCGGCAACGTCTCCGCAGGCACCTCTGACTTTGCGATGATCGTCACCGAGAAGCCGCTCGGCGTCCATCGCGAGATCGACATGGTCACCACGCCGGACGGCGCTCCGGTCGCCATGGTACACTGCAACAACTGTACCTCGGACATCAACGCCTGGGTCAATCTCCTCGGCGAGTTCGCCGCGGCCATCGGCGCGCCGCAGGACAAGGGCAAGCTCTTCACGCTGCTTTTCCGCAAAGCGCTCGAGGGCGACGCAGACTGCGGCGGCCTTCTGAGTTACAACTATTTTTCCGGAGAGGGCGTGACCGATCTGGACGAGGGGCGGCCGCTCTTCGCGCGTACGCCGGACGCCCGCTTCACGCTGGCGAATTTCATGCGCACGCATCTGCTCTCCGCACTCTCTACGCTGAAGATCGGCCTCGATATCCTAACGCAGACCGAGCAGGTGGCCATCGATAAGCTCTACGGCCACGGCGGCTTTTTCAAGACCCCGGAGGTGGGCCAGCGCATGCTCTCCGCCGCGGTCGGCGCGCCGGTCTCCGTGATGGAGACGGCGGGCGAGGGCGGGCCCTACGGCATGGCCCTGCTCGGCGCCTACATGCTCTGGAAGGATGAGGGCGAGAGCCTGGCAGACTATCTGGACAACAAGGTCTTCGCCGAAGCCAGGTCCAGCACGCTCATGGCGGACCCGGCCGACGTCGAGGGCTTCAACCGTTTCCTTGCGGGCTACCGCAAAGCGCTGCCGGTTGAGCGACTTGCCACCGAGACGATCGGATGATCCTCCCATATATACGAAAAAGGCTGTGACGTGAGTCACAGCCTTTTCGTTTGCATGATTCAATTGAAGCTGTCGGCATTCTCACGGAAGAGCTGTTCCACGCGCTCGCGGAGCAGGG
>CAMJQX010000091.1 GCA_946408145.1 uncultured Clostridia bacterium | reverse complement strand
GTGGAAGCGGTGCGAAACGAGCTTCGTCTGACGCCGCGGCGCGTTCTTTCTTTTCTCAAGAAGAAAAGAAAGAATGGGGGGCGCATACAATAGGAAAATTATGTAAACCGGTCAGATTGCCCGTGCAGAGCAATCATCATTTGCGCACTTCAATCCAGATGGTTGATAATGCTGGCCATGTAGCCCGCGCCGAAGCCGTTGTCGATGTTCACGACCGAGACGCCGCTGGCGCAGGAGTTGAGCATCGACAGCAGCGCCGCGATCCCGCCCAGCGAGGCTCCGTAACCCACGCTGGTGGGCACCGCGATCACCGGGCATTCGGCGAGGCCGCCGATGACCGAGGGCAGCGCCCCCTCCATCCCGGCCACGGCCACGATGACCCGCGCGCTCATGATCTCCTCCATGTGGCTCAAAAGCCGGTGGATGCCGGACACGCCCACGTCGTAGAGCCGTACGACGCGGTTGCCCAGCGCCTCGGCCGTGACGGCGGCCTCCTCGGCCACGGGGATGTCGCTCGTGCCGCCGGTGGCGACGACGACCTTGCCCTTGCCCGTCGGCTCCGGGAGGCAGCCGATCACGCCGGTCTTTGACTGCGGATCGTAGCGCAGGGGCAGCTCGCCGCCCACGAGGGCCGCGGCTTCCGGCGTCATGCGGGTGATCAGCACCGTCTCCTGCCCGTTGTCGCGCATGGCTCTGGCGATGCCGAGGATATGCTCCGGCGTCTTGCCCGCGCCGTAGATGACCTCCGGCACGCCCTGGCGCAGACCGCGGTGCAGGTCCAGCTTGGCGTATTCGCCGATCTCGCGGATCGGCTGCATTTTGAGGCGAAGCACCGCGTCCTCGACGCTGACGCGGCCGTCCTTCACGCCCTCCAGCAGGGCGGTGATCTCTTCCCTGTTCATGCTGTCCCTCCGTCAGTCCGCCCGATGATACTCGCCGTGGACGCCGCCGGTCTTCTCGACGAGGCAGACGTCCGTGATCGTCATGTCCTTCTGCACGGCCTTGCACATATCGTAGACGGTGAGCGCGGCCACGCTCACCGCGGTCAGCGCCTCCATCTCCACGCCGGTGCGCCCGCCGCAGCGGACCTCGGCGGCGATGTCCACCGCAAGGCGCTCTTCGTCCAGCGAGAGGCGGAGATCAATGCCGTCGATCAGGATCGGGTGGCACATGGGGATCAGATCGGGCGTGCGCTTGGCGCCCATGACGCCCGCGATCTGCGCGACGGTCAGAACGTCGCCCTTCTTCATGCCGCCGCTGCGGATGAGGGCGAAGGTCTGCGCATTGACCAGCACGCTCCCCCTCGCGACCGCTGTGCGTACGGTCACGGGCTTCTCGCCCACGTCCACCATTTTGGCCCGGCCCTGTTCATTGAAATGGGTGAAATCGCTCATCGGCGCCGCCTCCCGTGTTTTTGTGTCTGTAAATAATAAGTATAATACAAATCGTCCCCGATTGCAATTCCCGTATGGAGCAGACAAGCGGCCTCAGGCGAGGCCGCTTGCTGCTTCGTAATAGTAGTTGACCAGCAGATCCACGCAGGCGCCGTAGCTGCGAAGCCCGAGTTCCTGATCGTAGCTGTGCAGGAAGCCCTCGTACACCGTGTTGGACACGGTCTGCACCGAGGTCTCGAACTGCTTCCAGTAGGCCCGCTCCGCCGCGAGATCCCGCAGCACCGGCTCGGAGAGCGTCGAGCGGATCTCCTCCCAGGCGGCGCGGTCCGCGCCGTGCAGGGCGTTGCCGAGATGGATATAGGCCAGCAGGCAGGCGGAGTAGCAGTAGACCGGGTCGCCGTACAGCAGGCTCGCCATCACGGCGCAGAAGTTGGCCTCCTGCTCCTTGGCGACGCCCCGCTGGTGCGCCAGCTCATGGGCCACCGTCGCTGCGAAGAGGGCGGGCGGGAAGTCCGTGTTCACGTTGGCCTCCGCCGTGAAGGGGAAGAAAAAGCCGGTAAAGTCCGTGTAGCTCATGAGACGGGAGAAGAAAATGCCCTTGGCCCGGATCGCGGGGCCCGCCATGCAGGGAAAGCGCTTCTCCGCCTCGGCATAGACCTCGTTCGATCTGCGCAGCACCTCCGCACGGTCGGCTGCGCAGACGCCGTTTTCATCCCGCGGCACCTGTCCTGCGTAATCATTGCAAAGCCCGGCAAACCAGGCTGTGACGGTCCTGAGCTCCTCCACCGATACCGGCTCGTTTTTCAGCCCGCTCTGCTCGGAGAAGTCGTCCCCGTAATAGTATACGCCCCACAGCAGGCAGAAGCCCGCATAGACCGCGAGGCCGGCGCTCGCCAGCGTGATAAAAATTATGTAAACCTGTTGAAGCCTGTGTTTCTCGAAGATCAGCCTTTTGATGCTAAATATTATGTAAACTATAAGTGCGAGCACCGCGAGGCCGAGCAGGAGCTCCGCCAGCGAGAAGGGCAGCCGCGCGGACGCAAGGCTCATCGCGCGGTGCAGCGGACGCACGAAGCGCTCCGACAGCCGGCGGTTGAGGGCGTGGCTGCGCCGCGTCAGCAGATGGGCCGCGATCACGGCGGCGCTGACGAGCAGCAGGACATGCCGCCCCGGCGCGAGGCGGAAGATGGAGTTTTTCGTTGTCTGTCTCATGGGCCTATTGTACACGTCTCTCCCCGCGCTGGCAAGGAGAGAAATACTTTCCAGAAACGCGGAAAGCCGGGACTGCATGTCAGCCCCGGCTTTTCGTATCGATCCTTATTCAAAAATGACCTGCGCGCTGTCGCCGTAGAAGAGGGACAGGTATTCCTCGAGCGTGGCGTTCATCGCGTGGATCTGCTCGGCCGCGGCCTCGCCCACATAGCGGTAATGGCAGGGGTCGGCGTCCCGGCCGGTCAGGATCTCGCTCCCCGCGGGGTAGCGCAGGATGAAGCCGTACTGCCAGGCGTTCTCGCGCAGCCAGTTCAGGAGCGTCTCGTCCTCGGCGAAATCCACCGCGAGGCCCAGCTCATGCTCGCTGGCGCCGGGCCGGCCCACACGCATGGATGCGATGGCCGACGCCTCGTTTTCGCTCAGCTCCCCGCTCTCGAGAAGGCCGCGCACCGTTTCGTCGAAAAGCTCTTGCTGCTGCGCCTGCGTGCGGTAGCCCGCCGTGAGCACCGGAGCGAAGCCCGCCTTACGGCACTCCGCCAGCAGCGTCTCGAGCGGCTTTTTCATATTCTTGTCGATCAGCAGACCTTCAAATTCGGTCGGGCTCGGCGTAAAACCGCAGTTGTCCACCGCGTTCCAGGGGTTGACCAGCGCGGTCAGGCGGTTGTCCTGCCCGTGATGGCTCCAGCCGCCCAGGCGGATGGCGAGCGCGATCACCAAGGCCGCGGCCAGCACGCCGAACGCGATTTTGACCCATGGTTTGATTCTGATTCGCTTCGCCGCAAGCTGCTCGCTGCTCATTCTCTCGCCCTCCTCCCGGCTCCGCGTGATCCTATTCTATCATATGTACGACGAAAAGAACAGGCGGGAAGTTCCATATTAAGAAAGATTAAGGTTTTTCAACGGAGACCCGCTTCGCTGGGCTCTCCGTTGATGCACTCGCGCTTATCGCCCTCGGCTTGCGTGGAGAAAAGCCTCGGTTGGTCGGCGCGAGGACTCGCACAGCTCGTCTCATGGTGTTTTTGCCACGGCAGAGCCGTGACAAAAACGAATTGAATTCTCCTGTTTTATTCGATTTCTTTTTCGGTTTTCAAGGCACAACGTTTTTTCAATCCAGGAAATACTTACCTTCCGCGGCGCATCTGCAGGTATTCCTCCAGCGTGACGCCGAGCCCGGTGATCTCCTCGGCGTAGCGCTCGCCGACGTAGCGGTAGTGCCAGGGCTCGTAGATGATGCCTGTGATGTCGGTGGTGCCGTTGGGATAGCGGAGGATGAAGCCGTAGCGCCAGCAGTTTTTCATCAGCCAGTTCTGGGTGGCGGTCTCCTCCTGCCCCTCGTCGAGGATGGGGTAGTACTCGTCGATGATGTCCACCGCCATGCCGAGCTGGTGCTCGCTGGTGCCGGGCCGGGCCACGGCCTTGGCCGCGATGTCCGGCGCCTCCTCGGCGCTGCTGCCCTCCAGGATCACGCGCAGCACCTTGTTGTCAAACAGATCCTGCTGGTTCTTCTGCGTCCGGTAGGCCGAGCAGATCCACGGATGGCCGCCGCCCTCGCGGCAGTCGGCGATCATCTGCTCGAGCTTGTCGGCACAGCGCCGGTCCATCATGTAGTCGGTGCCGAATTCGCGGCCGACCTGCTGCAGCTCCGGGTCATAGTCCTCCGGCAGCGCGTTCCAGGGGTTGACGAGCAGCAGAAGCTCCGGCTGCTCCTGCGCACGCTGGGCCGCGCGCGCCTCGGGCTGCCCCGCGAGCGCGAGCTTCGCCGCCCGCACGGTCTCCGCTTCCAGATTGTGCCGCGCCTCCAGCGTCTGCACCGCCGTGGTGCTCATGGCGCGGGCCAGCCGTTCCCCCGCCTGCCAGCGCAGCCGCTGCTCGTTGGCGGCGAGCGTCAGCTGGATCATCACGCCCAGCATCAGCCCCAGCGTGACCACAACGCCGATGAAGACCGCCGCTTTGTTCGTTTTTCGTTTTGTTTTCGTCTTGCTTTTCGCCATATGCAGTCCCTGAAAGCTATCAGAAGTCGATGATCCCCAGATGCTCGAGCAGGATCTTGAGCCCGATCAGGATCAGGATGACGCCGCCGAGCCGCTCGGCCTTCGCCTTAAAGCGCTTGCCGAAGACATGGCCGATCCAGATGCCGGCGGCGGACAGCACAAAGGTCGTCACACCGATGAGCGACGCGGCCGGCAGGATCCTGACCTCCAGAAAGGCGAAGGTCACGCCCACGGCCAGCGCGTCGATGCTGGTGGCGACGGCCAGCAGCAGCATCGTGCGGAAACCGAAGTCGTCGCTCAGCTCGTCGTCCTCGCCGAAGGACTCCTTGATCATATTCGCGCCGATCAGGACCAGCAGCACAAAGGCGATCCAGTGGTCTATGCTCTGGATCATCGATTCGAAGCGGTAGCCCAGCAGCCAGCCGACCACCGGCATCAGAAACTGAAAGCCGCCGAAATACAGGCCGGCAAGCAGCGCGTGCTTCGGCTTCAGGCTGCGCACGGACAGGCCCTTGCAGATCGAAACGGCGAAGGCGTCCATACTCAGGCCCACGCCGATCAGAAACAGCTCCAAAAAATCCAACTCTCTCACCTCTGCAAGAATGCACTTTACAACAGACGCCGGAAAAAGTCAAATGGACGCTGCCGGAAACGGAAGCATCCTGAGCGGAGCGAAGGGCCCCGGAAGAGGCGGGATCCTTCGCTTCGCTCAGGATGACAGGCTGCGCGCGGCGAGCTTCCGTACTATTCGTCGAGCTTGTAGGTGATGTCCTCCTTGAAGTTGAAACGCTCCTCCGTGCCCTGGCTCAGGCGCCACAGGGCCGGGATATGGTAGAGGAAGATCAGCCCGGCGGTACAGATGCACAGCAGCATCAGCAGGCGGTCGTCCACCAGCAGCAGCGCGGTGACGATCACGATCGCCGCGCCGGCGAGCGCGCTGAGGGAAAAATAGCGTGTCAGAAGGAGCACGCCGATGATCACCACCACGGCGGAAGCGCCCACGGAGAAGTTCACGCTCAGCGCCGCGACGACGAGAGCCACGCAGCCGTGGTGCGTGCCGCGGAAGCGGTTGAACATCGGCCAGAGCCGCCCCACCAGCATGCAGTAGCCGCCGAAAGCGGCGCCGACGGCCGGGTGGTGCTTCACGGCGAGCACGGCCGCGCCGAGCAGGATCGGGATCAGATCCTTGACGATCTCGGTCAGCAGGAGCTTTCCGAAGCCCCACCAGCCGAAAATGCGCTTGAAATTGGAGACCCAGGCGCTGCCCTTGCCGAGGCGGCGCAGGTTCTTGCGGAACACAAAGCGGGAGGCGACCCGCAGCGTGCTGATGCTGCCGATATAGTATGCCGGGAAGGCGATGATCAGCAGCAGGATCCAGTAGACGATCATTCCTTGTCTCCTTTCTGGCGGATCACGATGCGCACGGGCGTGCCCTCCAGGCCGAAGACCGCGCGGATCTGGTTTTCGATGTAGCGCTGATAGGAGAAGTGGAACAGCTCCCGGCTGTTGCAGAAGATGACGAAGTTGGGCGGCTTGACGCCGGTCTGGGTCATGTAGTAGATCTTCAGGCGGCGGCCCTTGTCCGTGGGCGGCTGCACGCGCGCCTGCGCGTCTGCCAGGACGTTGTTGAGCATGCCGGTGCTGATGCGCATATTGGACTGGTCGTTGACGAAGTTGATGAGCTCGAAGATGCGGTCCGTCCGCTGGCCGGTCAGCGCGGAGATGAAGAGGATCGGCGCGTAGCTCATGAAGCTCAGATCGCGCATGATGTCCTTGCGCATCTTCTCCATGGTGCCGGTCTCCTTCTC
>CAMJQX010000090.1 GCA_946408145.1 uncultured Clostridia bacterium | reverse complement strand
TAGCTGTTGAGGATGTCGATCTCGTAGTGCTTGCTTGCTTCAACGGTGAAGCCGCCCGGCATCGTCACCGTGTTCGGGAGCGTCAGCGTGGGCGCGGTAGAGCCGCTGTCGAAGTCGAAGTGATACTGCGCGAGCTGGCCGGTGGCCGCCGCATTGAGCGTGATCGTCAGCGCCGTCAGCGCGCCGGTGAAGTGGTAGGTTTTCCCCGCATCGAGCGCGAGGGAAACCGCACCCGTGGAGGAGTTCGTCACTTCCGTTACCTTTTCGGCCTTGTTCGCCAAGTCGGCTGCCGCCGCCTTGCTGTCCAGCGCGGCTTTGAGCACCCGGTTCTGCACGGGGTTCGCGCTGGCGTCGGACAGCGCGTCGTCGACCGTGACCGCCGCCGGGATCGTGAGCAGCACGTCGCCCGTCTGCCCGTTGACGGAGCTGACGCCGCCCGCGCCGCTTGTCCCGTCGGGCACGATGAAGCTGCGCGAGCCCTCGGCGTCGGTGATCGTGATGCGGTGTCCGCCCTCGACCTCGGTGACCGCGATCGTGGGGGAGACGCCGTCAATGCCGTCGAAGCCGCCGCTGTCCGCCTCCTGGCGCACGCCGGCAGCCAGCGCCAGCGCCTGCTCGGCCAGGGCCTGGATCTGGTCTGCCCGCGCGGGCGTGGGCGCCTCCGGCTCCTCACCGGAGGGTTCATAGCTGCGGCGGATGACGCCGAGAGAGGCGATGTTGCTGCGCCGAACGATGCGGCCGTTCTCCCGTGCGCCGTGGAAGCTCAGCGTCAGCCTGTGCCCCGCCTCGCGCAGCAGCTCCCAGGGGATGCTCAGCTCCTCGCCCGTGACGACGACGTCCCGTTTCTGCTCTCCCGCGGCGAATACAGCCGTGATCGCAAGCCCGGCCCATTCGTCGGAGAAGGCGAGGCGCAGCGTCTCGCCCACCGTGCCCTGCACGAGCTGCGTGTTGCCGCGGATCGCCAGTTGATTTTTCGTGATTTGTGCGAGCATAAAATACTCCTTTCCTGTCGCTTCGCCGCCGCCCGCAGGGGAAAGGGCGCTTCTTTCAACAATTAGTTCTGTATAACAGAACTAATTGAGCAAAGAAAAAGCACCTTGCGGGGGGCGGCATTTCCATTTACATTATACCGCAGATCGTATCAATTGTCAATTCAATAATTCGGGAAAACAGAACTTCTCTTCGGAGTAAAACGCGGAGGAAGCCTCTCCGCGTTTCAATCGCCCTTATACTTTCGCCGGGTGGCGAGGCCGCCGCGGATGTGCCGCTCGGCCTTGTTGAGATCCAGCAGCGCCCGCACCCTCCGGTAGAGCGCCGGCCGGATGCGCGGCAGCCGCTCGGTCAGATCCTTGTGCACAGTGGATTTGCTGACGCCGAACCGCGCCGCGGCCGCGCGGACGGTGCAGCGTTGTTCAATGATGTACTCGGCCAGCTCCACGGCCCGCTCCTCTATGTTCGTTCGCACATCGACCACTCCCAGTGCGCGGGCACGCGCCGCGCGTTTCCTGCTCCCACTATATGAGCGCGCGGCGGGGAGTATGAGCGCCGGCCGCATCTGCCGCTTTACAAACGGCCAGCCGCTGCGGTATACTGCAGATCGGAAACGACGCTCACTGTGGGGAAGGGAGGAGAACGCGTGAAAAAAGTCGTCATCCTCATCGGCAACTACGGCTCCGGCAAGACGGAGATCGCCCTGAACATGGCCGTAAAGGCCGCGGCCGAGGGCAAGAGGACGCAGGTCATCGACCTCGACCGCATCAACGACTACTTCCGCATGTCCGACCATGTGAAGCTGCTGGACGACAAGAAGATAGCCCTCGTCTCGCCTACCTTCGCCGGCGCAGGGCTCACCCAGACCAACATGCCTGCCGCCGTGGGCTCCGCCTTCGCGCAGGACTGGGACCTGGTCATCTTCGATGTCGGCGGCGACCCGGCCGGGGCGCTGTCCCTGGCCCGCTATCACATGGATTTCGCCGCGCTCGCGCCGGGACAGCTGGAGGTCTGGGACATCGTCAACATCCGCCGCCCCATGTCCGAGACGCCGGAGAAGATCCTGAAGCTGAAGACCGACATGGAGGGCTTCGCCCGTCAGACGGTCACAGGCTTCGTCAACAATTCAAACCTGCAGGACTGGGCCAGCGCGCAGGATCTGCGCGACGGCTACCCGGTCGTCAGGGCCGCCAGCGAGATGAGCGGCATCCCCGTCGTGTACACCACGGGCAGGCCGCGGTTTCTGGAGGAGTTCCTGCGGGATGAGGGGCTGGATCCCCGCTTTGTCGGCACGCCGCTGCCGCTGGAGCCCTATATGCGCCGCAGCTGGGACGGTTTCGACATCGCCGCGCGGATCTAAGGGCGAAAAATGGCGCCGTGCCCTTGACAAAGCGATTGGCAGGGGGTAAACTCTGCTTTGGTTAGACCTTTTAAGCAATTACAAGGAGGAATGGGGATTGAACAAGGATCTGAAAGCGATCAGCACGGATATCCGCTGCGACATCCTGCGCTGCATCGGGCATCTGGGCGTGGGGCACATCGGCGGCTGCCTGTCGGTGGCGGAGCTGCTGGCGGTGCTGTATTTTGAGGCGATGAACATCGACCCGACGCAGCCGAAGATGGCGGGCCGCGACCGCTTCATCTGCTCCAAGGGCCACGCGGGCCCGGCTGTGTACGCGGCGCTGGCCAACCGCGGCTTCTTTGACAAGGCGGAGCTGCTTACGCTCAACCAGAGCGGCACCAACCTGCCCTCCCACTGCGATATGAACCGCACCGTCGGCGTCGACATGACGGCGGGTTCTCTGGGGCAGGGCTTCTCCTGCGCGGTCGGCATCGCCCTCGGCTCGAAGCTCGAGGAGGACGGGGCGACCATCTATGCCCTGATCGGCGACGGCGAAAGCCAGGAGGGCCAGATCTGGGAGGCGGGCATGTTCGCCGCCGCCAAGAAGCTGGACAACCTCATCGCCTTTACCGACTACAACAAGCTCCAGATCGACGACGAGGTGGCGAAGGTGAACGACATTGCGCCGCTCGCGGAGAAATGGGCCGCCTTCGGCTGGAACGTGATCGACGTGGAGGACGGCAATGACGTCGAGCAGGTCTCCGAGGCCGTCAGGCATGCGAAGCTCGGCATCGGCAGCGGCAGACCGACCATGGTCATCCTGAACACGAAGAAGGGCTGCGGCGTGAAGTGGATCGAGGATCTGGGCGCCGGCAACCACAACTGCAAGATCAGCGAGGAGCAGGCCGAGGAGGCCATCCGCGCGATCAGGGGGGAGGACTGAGCACATGGAAATGAGAGCTGTCTATGCAGGCTGCCTTGCGGAGCTGATGGAGCAGGACAGGCATGTCTGCGTCCTCGACGCCGACCTCGCGAAGGCGAGCGGCACCCGCGGGCTGTATGAGCGCTTCCCGAAGCAGATGTTCGACTGCGGCGTCGCGGAGCAGAACATGGCCTCGATCGCGGCGGGCCTCGCGAGCTACGGCTTCAAGCCCTGGATCGAGAGCTTCACGCCCTTTGCGACGCGCAGGATCTGCGATCAGGTCGCCATCTCGATCGCCTACGCGGGCATGAACGTGAAGATCGTCGGCACCGACCCCGGCATCTCCGCGGAGCTCAACGGCGGTACGCATATGAGCATGGAGGACGTGGGCGTGCTGCGCTCCATCCCCGGTATGGTGATTTTTGAGCCGGTCGACAGCGTGCAGCTGCGCGCGGCGATGCCGGTGCTGAACGCGTATGAGGGCTGCGTCTACATGCGGCTGTTCCGCAAGGAGCTGCCCGACGTGTTCGGCGAGGACTACAGGTTCGAGCTCTTCAAGGCCGACCTTCTCAAGGAGGGCAGGGACCTGTCCATCTTCGTGTCCGGCTTCCTGACGAAGGACGTGCTGACGGCGGAGCAGGAGCTGGCCGCGGCGGGGATCGACGCGGAGATCATCAACGTGCACACCATCAAGCCCATCGACAGAGAGAGCGTGCTCGCCTCGGCGCGCAAGACCGGCGCGGTGCTGACCGTGGAAAACCACAACGTGATCGGCGGCCTGCATTCCGCGGTGCTGGAGGCGCTGGCGGAGGAGAAGCTGCCCGTGTGCGCGGTGGGCGTGCAGGATCGCTTCGGCGAGGTCGGCAAGATGCCCTATCTGCGCGAGGCCATGGGCCTGACGGTGGAGAACATCGTCGCGACGGCGAAGAAGGCCGTCAGCCTGAAATGACTTCCGACGAATGAAAAACAGCCGCGAAGCTTTAAAAAGCTTCGCGGCTGTTTCATATGAAAAGGGATCGCCGCAGCGCTGCGGCGATCCCTTTTCTGCGCGCGTCCTCTCAGGCCTCGGCGGGGCGGCTGTCCAGATACTCCTGGATCTGCGCCAGAACGGCGTCGGCGTCGAGACCGTGCACATAGCAGGCCTCTTCCAGGCTCTCGCCGATGGAGGAGGGGCAGCCCACACAGTGCATGCCGCACTGCATCAGAATGTAGGCGATGCCCATGTCGTACTCGAGCATCTGGCCCATGGTGGTTTCCTTGGTGATCTGCATCGTTTCGTGTCCTTTCGTCCGGCGGAAAAACAGGCGACCCTTCGCCTGCCTCCGTTATCGTCATTACGCGATGAATTGCGATGAATATTATATCAGCAAACGCGCAAAAATCAAGTGGCATGTGCGCGTGTGGCCAAGTGGGGGAAAACGATCCGCTTTTTGCCGGTTTTAAGCCCGATTATGGGCAGAAAAACGGAACGAAATGGCAATTTTTGGTTAGATTTGCCATATTGTCAAGCATACGGTAATGTGTTAAAATATGGCAAATACGTACCAGACCGGCATCCGCGCATCGCCGCTGCGCAGCGGCTTTCGAGAAAGGGGACATCGCATGTACCTGACAAAAAACGAGATCGAGATCATGGATGTTCTGTGGCGGGAAAACCGTGCTCTCTCCCGCGGAGAGATCCTGAGTCTTTCCACGGAAAAAAACTGGATGGACAGTTCGGTGCACATCCTGCTCAACAGCATGCTCAAGAAGGGCGCCATCCGCGAGGCGGGCTTCGTCAAGTGCGGGAAGACCTGCGGCCGCGTGTACGAAGCGGCGTTCAGCTGCGAGGAGTACCACGTCGGCACGCTCGATTCCACCAGCTGCGTGCCCGATCCGGTGAAGCTGGCCAAGGCCTATATCGACAGCCGCGGCCTGAGCGCCGAGCAGGCCGGGCAGATCCGCGAGCTCCTGAAGTGATCGAAAGAAATAAGAAAAACGTCTGACGCGCGTCTTCTGACGCGCGTTTTTTACGTTCGCAACTGCGCTGTCTAAACAGGAAAAAGCGGGCAGTCCGAAAAAGTTTGTCAATTTGCACCAAAAAGACCGCTTTTGAGTTTTTTATAGTGTTAATCTTGCATATTATCGGGGGCTGTGTTAAAATAAACAGGATAATGCATCATGGGATAAGTATGCCCATTTATACCGACAAGGGGGGACGTTGATGGAGAATAAAGCCAAGATCATAACCGTGGCGGGCAAGGGCGGAGTCGGCAAGACTTCGATCTGCGCGTGCATCGTCCGCAAGCTGGTCGAGACCTATCCCGACAAGAAGATCCTTGCGATCGACGCAGATCCCGCCGTGGGCCTTTCCGTTGCTCTTGGCGTAGACGTGAAGCTGACGCTCGACGATATCCGCATGAGCATCGTCGACAGCGTGGAAAACGGGGAAACCCGAGAGGCCCTTGAGCTTCTCAGCGAGGCGCGCTTCCGCATTTTTGACGCGCTCGTGGAGATGCCGGGCTTCGCCTTTCTGGCGATCGGCCGGCCGGAGAGCTCCGGCTGCTACTGCAAGGTCAATTCGTATCTCAAGGAAGTTATCGGCATCCTCGCCAACAGCTTCGACTATGTCGTGATCGACGGCGAAGCGGGCATCGAACAGATCCAGCGCCGCGTGATGGAGAAGGTCACCCACCTGCTGCTGATCACCGATCAGAGCAAGAAGGGCGGCCAGGTCATCACCACCATCAAGAGCGTCGCCGATGAGCTGATCTCCTACGATCGCATCGGCGCGATCATCAACCGTGTCACCAATCCCGAGCTTGTCCCGCTGATGGAGAGCCCCGTGGAGGTGCTCACGGCCATCCCCGCAGACAGCGCTTTCGCCGCCAACGACATCCGCGGCCGGAGCGTTCTGGAGCTGCCTGCGGATTCCGTTATGCTCAAGGGAGTGGAGGAAGCACTCCGGAAAATAGACATACTGTGAAAGAAGAGGTGTAACATTTGAAAGATCTTAAGCATCTGATCTACTTTGAGAGACTGCTTGAGAACGCGGACAACGAGCTCGTGGAGAAGGCAAAGGCCGAGGGCGGCATCTGCCTCGGCTATACCTGCTTCCATATCCCCGAGGTCCTGCTCAACGTCGGCAACTGCTTCTCAACCAGACTGCGCGCCCCCAACACCGGCTCCATCGACATCGCCACCTACTACATGTCCAACTACACCTGCGAGT
>CAMJQX010000089.1 GCA_946408145.1 uncultured Clostridia bacterium | reverse complement strand
GGATCGTCCCCTTGTGCGCTTCCGTCACGGCCTTCGCGATCGCGAGGCCCAGGCCGAAGCCGCCGGATTCCGAATTGCGGGAGCGATCCTCCCTGGTAAAGCGCTCGAACAGCCGATCCGCGCTGCCCTTCTCCATGGGCGGCGTGCTGTTTTTCACGCTGAGCCGGGCGTTTCTGCCGATTCGTTCCAGCGTCAGCTCCACCGTTCCGTCCTCCGTCGAGTATTTCATGGCGTTGTCCAGCAGGATGGAGACCAGCTTTCCGAGCGCCTTTTCGTCGCCTTTCACCTGCAGATCCGGCGCAACGGAAGCAGAAAAGCGCTTGCCCTTTGCGAGCGCGAGCGACTGGAAGGACTGCGCGGTCTCGTCCACGAGCTCGGACAGGGAGAGCTCCTGCATCTGCAGCGCGGGGTTTTCCTCCTCCATTTTGGACAGGAAGATCAGATCGGCGGTCAGCTCGGCGAGGCGGCCTGTCTGCTTTCGGATATCCGCGATCCACTCGTTTTCTCCGTCCAGATCGGACGCCAAGACGTCCGCGTCGGCCCGGATGATCGTGATCGGCGTTTTCAGCTCGTGCCCGGCGTCCGTGATAAAGCGCTTCTGCTTCTCGTAGCTCTCCGCGATCGGACGCACGATCTGCCCGGAGAACAGCAGCAGGAGCAGAAAAACCGCGAGCGTTCCGGCAAGAGAGATGCCGATGCTGGCGTACAGGAACTCGCGGAAGGTCGCGAGCTCCCGCTGGCAGTTGAGAAAGACCAGCAGGGTCTCGCCGTCGCAGGCCGCGCGGCGATAGCGGTATTCCTCGGCAAAGCCTTTCTCGCGTCCGGCGGCGTACACGCTCTCCGCGAGAGCCGAGGCCTCCTCCTCGGTCAGAGAGGCGAGGTTATCGAGATTGACATGGGAGAGGCTGCCGTCAGCAGAAAACCACGCCGTGAAAAAGCGGGACTGATAGGCCAGTTCTCCGCTGCCGCCGCGCCTCTCGTTGAAGGGGCCGCTGTTCTCCCCGTTCGGCGGGGCCTGCATCTCTGACGGCCGATCCTGCTCCCGGAACATCTGCCGGGGAAAGGAGCCCTTGTTCTCCGCCAGGATCTGCAGCGTGCCGTCGGCATCGGTGACAAGGCTGCGGTAGCTGAGCACGTTGATCGAGCCGATCAGAACGAGCAGCACGAGGAAGACCGCGACGATCGCCGCCGCGATGAACTTTTTCCGGAGCCTGCCTATCATGCGCGCACCTCCAGATAATAGCCGAGGCCGCGCTGGGCCTTGATCTCGATGTCCGCGTCGATCCCTTTGAGTTTTTTGCGCAGCGTGGAGATATACACCCAGACGATGTTCAGCTCCGCCTCGCTGTCATAGCCCCAGATGCGGTCCATGAAGGCCTCGGTGGAGACGAGCTTCCGGGGATTGCGCATCAGCATCTCCATCATCTGAAACTCCTTCCCGGCGAGCTTGGTGCTGCCGCCCGGGCCGCGTAGATCGTAGCTTGCGCAGTCGAGCGTGACGCTTCCGAAGGAGATCGTCTTGTCCGGCTGGACGGACAGTACCCGCGTCATGGCGCGGATCCGGGCCAGCAGCTCCTTCATATCAAAAGGCTTGGTCAGATAATCGTTGGCTCCGCTGTCGAGTCCCGCGACCCGGTCGTCGATCTCGCCTCTGGCGGTGAGCAGCAGCACCGGCGTGCGGTCGCCCCGGGCGCGCATCTGCCGGAGCACCTCGAAACCGTCGACTTTCGGCATCATCACGTCCAGGATCGCGCCGTCGTAGTTCTCCGTCGCGAGGTAGTCCAGCGCGGCTTGTCCGTCATAGACCACGTCGACGGAATAGTTGTTTTTGACCAGGATCGTCGAAACGGCCCGGGCCAGGGATTTTTCATCTTCGGCATACAGAAGTCTCATCGGGCTTCACCTCATTTTCAGCATACCACAGCCGGGCGAAAAAATCATCTCTTTTGTTTGATTTAAGGTTCGCCGGGTATCATGAGCACAGAAACAAAAAAGGAGGAACCCTGCATGAGAAAGAATCATCATGTGTTTCTGTCAGCGTTTCTGTGCGCGCTGCTGGTTTTCACCGTCTATGTGCTGCTCGACACATTCGTGATTGAGCGCAGGATGGAGGTGGTGACAGAGCCGCAGACCGTGAACGCGCAGCGCGGCGGCGAGACGGGAACGACGGTCTCAGATACACCGGTCTCTTTGCAGCTTGCCGCCTCGCAGGAAGAAACCGCGGAGCCTGTCATAACGGAGAACAGCTATCACGACGGGAATATCTCCATCGAGATCACCGAGGAGCGAATCGGGGACACCACCGTGTATTTGGCAGACGTGCGGCTCGCCTCCGCGGAGCATCTCAAGACCGCGTTTGCCGACAACGCCTACGGGCGAAACGTCACGGACACGACCTCCGGCATTGCCGAGGCAGTGGACGCCATCCTCGCCGTCAACGGCGATTTCTACGGCGCGCAGCAATCCGGCTACGTTATCCGGGGCGGCGTCCTCTATCGGAGTACGGCGAAGAAAGGCGCGGAGGATCTGGTGATCTACGCCGACGGCAGCTTCGGGATCATCCGGGAAGCGGAGATCACGGCGCAGGCGCTTTTGGACAGCGGCGCGCGGGACGTGCTCAGCTTCGGCCCCGCGCTGGTCGAAAACGGCGAGATCTCCGTCTCGGTCAACGACGAGGTGGGCCGCGCAAAGGCCAGCAATCCGCGCACCGCGATCGCCGTGATCGACGAGCTGCACTATCTGTTCGTCGTCTCGGACGGGCGGACGAGTGAAAGCGAGGGGCTGAGCCTGTACGAGCTGGCTGCCTATCTGCAGAGCAAGGGCGTGCAGACGGCCTACAATCTGGACGGCGGCGGTTCCTCGACGATGGTGTTCAACGGCCGGGTCGTCAACAATCCCACGTCAGGGAGAAGCATCAAGGAAAGGAGCGTGAGCGACATTGTATACGTCGGATAGACCCGTTTCAGAAAAAAGATACACTTCGGCCATATGGGCCTATTTGATGGCGACGGTATTCTGCGCCCTCTTCGGCGCGGTCTACGAGCTGTTCAGCCACGAGGTCTGGTCCTGTTTCATGATCTGCGCCTTTGCCTTCCCCCTGCTGCTCGGCGCGATCCCGTTTTCCCTGCTGCGAAAGCGCGGGAAGCCCTTTCCCGGAAAAGCCGCCGATCTCGTCCACGCGGGCGTGGCCGCGCTGACCGTCGGCAGTATCCTGCAGGGCGTGCTGGAGATTTACGGGACAAGCAATCCGCTCACCGCAGTCTATTGGGCAGCGGGAGGCGTGCTGGTTTCTGTCGGATGGCTGTTGACGCTCAGATAGATCGTCTGTCGGGAATTGCGGCATTTTGCGTATCAGGAGCTGCTGCGGCTGATGGCCGCAGTCGGCATCGGCGGCGTTCCCTGCGCATCGCGGCGCACCAAGCCTTCGTGGGCCGCGAGCGCGCCATCCGGGAAAACTACGCCATTTCCTCTGCCGCAAATCTGCTTGAACGCATGGAGTCGAGGCAAAAGATCGCCGAGACGGACATTGGAGAAGAGATCCGGAAACGCGTAGAGGGCCTGCGCCTTCTGCTGTCCGGCAGCAATTCCCGATCCTGCAGACAGGCTCCCCCCTGCAATAATTCGTTCTATTCAAAAAGGATTATTGCCGCGCCTTATGATATTATGATATAATAGTTCCAACCACTGCAAACCGCGGAGACGATCAAGATCGCCGCGAGCGGCACCCCGTGTTCAAACCCGCGAAGGTATTTAAGAATTAGGTCAATTAGGAGGAGCAAATCATGTACAGAGACGAATACGCGCGCTGGCTCGCGCACGATCTGGAGGATCCGGATCTGCTGCCCGAGCTTCTGAAAGTCAAGGACAAGGACGACGAGATCAAGGACCGTTTCGCGGTCTCCCTGCAATTCGGCACGGCCGGCCTGAGAGGCACGCTCGGCGCTGGTACGAACCGCATGAACATCTGGGTGGTCCGTCAGGCGACCCAGGGCCTGGCCAACTGGGTGCTGACCCAGGGCGGCACGCAGACGGTCGCCATCTCCTTCGACAGCCGCATCAAGAGCGACGTCTTCGCCAAGGAGGCGGCGGGCGTCCTCGCGGCCAACGGCATCAAGGTCCGTATCTACGACGCGCTGATGCCGGTCCCCGCGCTCTCCTTCGCCACCAGATTCTATCACTGCAACGCCGGCATCATGGTCACGGCCTCGCACAACCCCGCGCGCTACAACGGCTACAAGGCCTACGGCCCCGACGGCTGCCAGATGACGGACGACGCGGCGGCCATCGTCTACGACGAGATCCAGAAGACGGACGTCCTCACCGGCGCAAAGCACATCTCCTTCGCCGAGGGCGTGGAAAAGGGCCTGATCCGCTTCGTCGGGGACGACTGCAAAAAGGCCTTTTACGAGGCGATCGAAGCGCGCCAGGTCCGTCCGGGCCTCGCCGCGAGCTCCGGCCTGAAGCTGGTCTACTCGCCGCTCAACGGCTCCGGTCTGGTCCCCGTTACCCGCGTCCTCAACGACATCGGGATCACGGACATCACCATCGTGCCCGAGCAGGAGTATCCCAGCG
This sequence comes from uncultured Clostridia bacterium, assembly GCA_946408145.1. The sequence continues at coordinate 1,899 of CAMJQX010000089.1, read as the reverse complement.
GCTACTTCACCACCTGCTCCTACCCGAACCCCGAGATCTTCGAGGCGCTGAAGTACGGGCTGAAGCTGGCCGAGGAGACCGGCGCGGACCTCATGCTCGCCACCGACCCCGACGCCGACCGCGTGGGCATCGCCATGCGCTGCCCGGACGGGAGTTATGAGCTGGTGTCCGGCAATGAGATGGGCGTGCTGCTGCTCGACTATATCTGCGCGGGACGCATCGAAAAGGGCACCATGCCCGACAGGCCCGTGGCCGTCATGTCCCTGGTCTCCACGCCGCTGGCCGACGCCGTGGCCGCGCACTACGGGGTGGAGCTGCGCCATGTGCTCACCGGCTTCAAGTGGATCGGCGATCAGATCGCCCGCCTGGAGGCCGCCGGTGAGGTCGACCGCTTCATCTTCGGCTTCGAGGAGAGTTACGGCTACCTGGCCGGGCCCTATGTGCGCGACAAGGACGCCGTCATCGCCTCCATGCTGATCTGCGAGATGGCCGCCTACTACCGCAGCATCGGCTCGTCGATCAAGCAGCGCCTCGAGGAGATCTACGCCCAGTATGGCCGCTACCTGAACAAGGTGGATTCCTTCGAGTTCCCCGGCCTGACCGGCATGGACAAGATGGCCTCCATCATGAAGGGCCTGCGCGAGACGCCTCCCGCCGACTTCGGCGGCGTCGCGGTCTCCGGCGTCACCGACTACAGCGAGCCCGAGAAGACCGGTCTGCCCAAGGCCAATGTCCTCATCTACAAGCTGGACGACGGCTCCACCGTCATCGTGCGTCCCTCCGGCACCGAGCCCAAGATCAAGACCTACTTCACCACCAAAGGCAAAGATCTGGCGGAAGCCCAGGCGAAGAAGGATCAGCTGGCCGAGGCCTGCAAGCCCCTGCTTTCCTGAGTGAATCGTTTTGTGGGATCCCAGTTTTAAGGGGATCCGCCTGCTCAGCCTTTCTTGCGAACTTTTACGTTCGACTTTTGGCTGAGTAGAAAGAACTGCCCACGCGCATAGCAAATAACAGAGGCTGTGAAACCGATCAATAAATCGGTATTCACAGCCTCTGTCCGCTTGAGCGCTTTGCCTTGACACGCCCGAATCATTATCGCCGCGCACAAGGGAAATCCTGTTTACTCTTCCGCAAAGTCCGTGTCCATGGCGACCTGCAGCTCATAGTCCGGGAAGGCTTTCTGCACGTCGGCGATCACTTCATCATACACCGCCCGGCGATCCTTCGCGTCAAAGCTGATCACGATATCGAAGCGCAGCTTTTTCTGCTCCTTCGTCAGATAGAAGCCGTGCATCTGCCTGACATGTTCATGGGAAAAGACGATCTCCTCCACCTGCCGCCTGGCCTGGATGATCTCTTCATCCTTTGTATTCACCGAGTAGACGCCGATCGCCGTCAGGATGACGTGATGCTCCCGGAGGACCTTCATCGTGATCTCGCGGATCAGCTGATCCAGCTCGTCCGCCGAATAAGTGTCCGGGACCTCGATGTGGATGGAGCCGTTCCAGGTATCCGGTCCATAGTTGTTCATCACCAGATCATAGGCGCCCTGTACACCCGGAAAGCTCATGACGGTATCGCGGATCTCCTTTGCGAGCTCTTTGTCATTGCGCTCGCCGAGGATCTGCGAGATCGTATCCCGCAGCATTTCGACGCCGGATTTGATGATAACAAGGGAAATAACCGAGCCGAGCCATGCCTCCAGGGAAACGTGGAAAATGAGGAAAATGCCGGCCGCCACGAGCGTCGAGGCCGAAATGACGGAGTCCAGCGTGGCGTCCTCGCCGGAGTTGATGAGAGAGTCCGAGTTCACCTTCACGCCCACGCTCTTGACATAGCGCCCAAGCAGGATCTTGACCACCACGGCGACGGCTACGATGATCAGGGAAACAGCGTTAT
>CAMJQX010000088.1 GCA_946408145.1 uncultured Clostridia bacterium | reverse complement strand
TTGTCGTTTCCTTCGCCGTACCAGCGAAAACCCATTTGCATCGGCATGTGCGGTCCCTCCTGATCTTTTGTGATTCTATTGTAGCATTTGCCATGTGGGAATGAAATTGCGATTGTTGTTGCAAAGATTGCATTTCTTGTGGTATCCTTGGTGCGAAGGGAGTGCGTGTGCATGAAGAAAAAGCTGCGCAGCGAATTCAACAGCCGTCAGTATATGCTCTCGAAGGATTTTGAGGTGTATTATTACAGCGATCTGCACTTTTCCTCCGTCGGGCGGCACAGCCACGCCTATACCGAGGTCTATCTCTTCTGCGAGGGAGAGGTGGATATGGAGATCGCGGGAAAGCGCCATCTGCTGCGGCCGGGCGACGTGTTGGTGCTGCCCCCCGGGACGGAGCATCGGGCCGTCGTTCGAGACGACGGGAAACCCTATCGCCGCTTCGTCTTCTGGCTCAGCGAGGACTTCTGTCAGGCTCTGCACACGGAATCGCCGGATTATCTCTATCTCTTCGACCGTGTCCGGGCAAAGAGGGACTATGTGTATCCGATGGATCCGCTGGAATTCAATGGCCTGCGCAGCCAGCTCTTCTCGCTGCTGGAGGAGCTGCACACCGACCGCTTTGGCCGGGACGCGCAGATCGCGCTCCACGTCCGGGCGCTGCTTTTGCTGCTCAGCCGCACGGTATGGCAGAGGGACAGTTCAAAGCCGAAAAAGGGAACGCGCTCGGCCTATCAGCGCGTCACCGGCTATATCCGCGACAATCTGGGCGGCGACCTGAGTCTCGACGCGATGAGCCGGGAGCTGTATCTGAGCAAATACTACATCGCCCATCTGTTTCAGGAGAACACCGGGCTTTCGGTGCACCAGTACATCACGAAAAAACGGCTCGCCGCCTGCGTGGAGGCCATGCGGAGCGGGCAGCACATCAACGAGATCTACGGCAGGCTCGGCTTTCTGAACTATTCCAGCTTCTACCGCGCCTTTTTGAAGGAGTACGGCTGCCCGCCCAGCGTCTATCTGGAGGAGCGGCTGAGCTCTGCGGCCGCAGAGACGCAGATACCATGACAGAGCCAGGCTCTTCGCCCGCTGCTGAAACGGACCGGGCGATCCTTTCTGTCATGCCGCCCAGCGCGAGCTTGGCGTACAGATCCTCCGGAAGAAAGCGGACGTAGCGAACTGTTTTGCGGGCAAATAAACCCTTTGGGTCGAGGGGGGTTGAGAGATGCTGGTTCAGATCCGGCCGCTCGGACCGGAAAGAGAATGGCAAAAAGCCGGGAAGCCTTGAAAAATCAAGGCTTCCCGGCTTTTTGCCATTCCGGAAGATCTTCGGCGAAAATGGTCTTGAATGGCGGCGAAGATTCTGCTGTTACACAGTCTGTTATACAGCAGAATCGGCGCCCTCAGAGGCCTCGTGCGTGCCGTGACATGTGTTGAAGTCGGACATGCTCGCTGCGGCGTCTTTGTTGTACTCTGCGGGGGGAATACAGCGCACCGCGCGGGGGAAGGTGCGGAGCACGGTGATGGCGGCCGGGATCTCCGCGGCGCAGGGCGGGGCCCAGATCTGGCTGAGACCGGTGTACAGCGCGCCGATGGCGGGGAGGACGATGACCGCGAGCCACTTGAGCCGGTCATAGATAAAAATATCAGTTTTTCTCGAACAGGAACTGCTCGGGCAGGGTGACATTGAAGTCCTTCGCCAGGCGGCGGAAGTCGTCGGGCTGGATGGTCTGGCGCTTGCAGGGCTGCATGGACAGGACTTTGACCAGGATCTCGGCGCTCTTCTCGACCGTGTGCATCAGGCCGAAGGTGAGGTCGAAGTCCTCGCCGGAGCAGAACATGCCGTGGTGCGCCCAGATCGCCACGTCATACTTCTTCATGAGCTCGCTGGTCGCCACCGCGATATCGCGGCCGCCGGGGACCATCCAGGGCACGACGCCGATGCCGTCCGGGAATACGACCGGGCACTCGGTCGCCATCTCCCACAGCTCGCGGGTGAAGGCCTCGTCGGTCAGGGGCAGGACGAAGGTCAGGGCGATGGTATTGGCCGGGTGGCAGTGATAGATGACTCTGTGCCTGCCATTGGTGGCGATGACCTTGACCTCGTGGTTCATGAGGTGACTCGGCAGCTCGCTGGTAGGACGCCCGCCGTTGACCAGCCCCCAGCAGACGCGGTAGTTCTCGCCCTTGCCGTCGAGCTCGATGATGCAGAAGCTGTCCTCGGGCTTGATGGTGACGTTGCGGAAATATTTGCCGGAGCCGGTGACGAGGAAGTACTCGCCCGCGAGCCTGGGCACGCTGGTGCCGATGGGCTTCCACTCACCGGGGACGAGCTCATCACGGACGGATTCGATCTCATCGGTCTTTATGCGGTAGCTGAGGTTGCCGCCGTTGCGCTCGTGCCAGCCCTGCAGCCAGCCGTCGTCGCACATACGCATGAAGCCTTTTACAAATTCAGCGTCCAGAACTTTCATAGTAATCTCCTTTCCATATAGGCTTCCCCCTCGGGGGAAGCTGTCGGCGAAGCCGACTGATGAGGGGCGTGCGTTCCTTTGAGCGGTCGTAAAATGACACCGCATCCGGCCCTGTGGGCCACCTTCCCCTCAAGGGGAAGGAATTTTTTACCTCGTAATGATATCCACAGGGACGTTGAAGATCTTCGCGACCTTGAGGATGGTGTCGATGTGGCTGCCGGACGCGGCGGCCATGTGGTGGGTGGGGCCCGCCTCGCTCCAGCGGTTGCAGAACTCACGCGCGCCGCAGGTGAAGCGGGTGCGCATGTTGGTGTCGCCGAAGGTGAAGATGGGGCCGGGCTCGTTGACGCCCTCTGCGACGACAAACTTGAAGTGACCGTCGCGGTCCTGTGTGATGCCGAGGTAGGTCACGGGGCCGGGCGCGGGGTAGAACTGGGTGAGATAGCCGCCGCCGGTCTTGCCGTGGAAGACCGGGACGATCTTCATCGTGGGTTTCTTTTCCAGCGAGAAGTCCGCGTCGCCGCTGCCGGAATGGCCGATGATGCAGATGTCCGCCGGGAAGTCGATGGAGTACATCTCGGAGAGCTGCCCCATGCCGGAGATGGTTTTGAGGATGGACATCGCCATGGCGACCTTGATGTCGCCCTCAACCGCGCAGGCGGTGCCCTGCTTGATCAGCATGGAGAAGGCCGGGATCAGCATGGAGTCGAGCTTGCCGGCCACGCCCTGGGCGAAGCCGTCATAGTGGGAGGCCACAAAGCCGAGCTGCTCGTCCCTGACCCAGCGCTCGAAGGCCACGACGTAGCGCGCCATGTCCCAGACCTTCTCGATCGTGCTGCCGCCCTCGATGTCGAAGGTGTCGAGGATGTCCTGCGCCTTCGCGCGGATGGCTTCCTCGTCGGTGATGTCGTCGGCGATGGCCCACATCTTCTCCCAGTCGAACTGCTTGGTGTAGAGCCACATCCTGTGATAGAGGTTCGTTTCGTCGATGTACAGGTCCATCATGCCGGGATAGGGGCGGCCGATCTGCGCGAGGTTCGTGTCGCGGAAGCGCCTTCTCACCTGGGCGGCCTTGCACCAGTCGGCGATCTCGCGGTCGACCTCCGGGTCTCCGCCCTCGACGACGCCGGTGAGCACGGCGTGGCGCTTGCCCGCGCGCTCGAGATCGGCCACCATCTCACCCACCGCGCCGCAGGCGTAGAGCTCGCCGAGCCAGGTCGCGGTGTCGGTGTTGGCATAGTCCGGGGCCAGCTTCTTCTGAAGGTTCACCAGCACCACGGGCACGTCCAGATCGCGCACGGCGGGAAGCATGTTGTAGCTGGTCGCGTAGGTCAGAAGCTGGAGGATCACGAGATCGACGTCCGCCGCGCGGAACTTGTCGCCCGCGGCCATTGCCTTTTCCTTGGTGGTGACGAGGCCGCCGTCGATCAGCTCGACCGTGTCGGGGATGCGCTTTTTGAAGTCCTCGTACTGGCTCTCGAATTCCGGCACGAGGCTCGGGAACTGGGGCAGATAGGCGCCCAGCGCGATGGAGAACACGCCGATGCGGGCTCTGGTTTCAACTATCATGATGTGGAACCTCCTTTTATTATGTAGGGGCCGTTCACGAACGGCCCGCCTGTCGACATGCGACGGGCGCTTCGTGAAGCGCCCCTACAGGCTCATCTGGATATTCAGGTTTCCGATGGCGGTGGCCTCGATGGGCAGGGCGATCACTTTTTTACCGGTGGCCTTCTCCGTGAGAGCGTTGAGGAAGGCGTTCTTCGCGCCGCCGCCGACGATGTAGATGCTGTCGTAGTGTTTGCCGGTGTTGTGCTGCAGCTCCTGGATCGCGTCCATGTACGAGAGCGCCAGGCTGCGGTAGGCACAGCGGAAGTAGTCGCCCACGCTCTGCGGTTTCATGCTCAGCGCCGCGTCAAAAGCGGCCTTCATGCTCTCCGGGGCGAGGAAGCACTGGGCGTTCGCATCCACGGTCTCCTCAAAGCGGCTCTTTTCCGCCTCGGCCGTGATCTCGCCCCAGGGCTTGTCCGGACAGAGCTCGGCGCGCAGACGGTTGACCAGCCACATCCCCATGATGTTCTTCTGGTAGCGGTTGTAGCCCACGCCGCCCTCGTTCGACCAGTTGGCAAGCTCGCTCGCGGCGTTTGTGATGGGCTTTGCCGTTTTGACGCCCAGCAGCGACCAGGTGCCGGAGGAGATATACGGCGCATCCTCGTCCATCGGGATACCCTCCACGGCGGAGCCGGTGTCGTGCGTCGCGCAGAGTACGAGCTTCATGCCCTCATATTCGCCGATCACGGTGCCGGGCTGCTGGAGCTTGCAGAACAGGTGCTCCGGCAGGTCGAGCGCCTTGATGATGTCGCCGTCATACTCGCCGGTCTCGGCGGAGACCATGCCGCCGGTGGTGGCGTTGGTATACTCGTGGGACTTGACGCCGCAGAGCTTGTACATCAGGTACTCGGGGATCATCAAAAAATCTGTGACGCCCTCGAGCCGCCCGGCCTCTTTGTCCGCACAGAGCTGATAGATGGTGTTGAAGGGCTGGAACTGGATGCCCGTGTGCCGATAGAGTTCCGAAAAGGAGATCTTCTCATGCACCTGCGGGATGACCGTTTCGGTGCGGCTGTCGCGGTAGGCATAGCAGGGGCGGACCTCCTGGCCGCCGCGCAGCAGCACGTAGTCCACGCCCCAGGTATCGATCGAGAGGCTCTCAATGTCCGGATGCTTTTCCTTTGCGATCTCAATACCGCGCTTCACATGCCCGAGCAGCGCATCGATGTCCCAGGTCAGGTGCCCGTCCAGCTCGGTCACGCCGTTCGGGAAGCGGTAGAGCTCTTCGGTCATGATTTTGCCGTTCTCCGCCCAGCCGATGATGTGCCGCCCGGAGGACGCGCCGATGTCGATTGCAAGGTAAGTCTTCATATTGAATCCCCCTTCATCCTTTATCTGCATTCTAAAGGATGAAGGGGGATTTTCCAATGTCGTGAGTTAACCGAAAAAGTGTCTTTATTTGCAGTCTCGGTATCGTTTGGGAGACTGCCCGAAGCGAGCGGCAAACAGGCGGTGAAAATAGCTTATATTCTCATACCCGACGGAGACAGAGATTTCGTCCACCTTCCGGCCGGTATTGCGCAGCAGCCAGGCCGCCTGACTCAGGCGCTTTTCCTGCAGGAGCTCGGTATAGCTTTTCCCGGTCGCCTGTCGGATCAGGCGGGAGATGTACGGCAGCTCGTAATGCAGGCGCGCGGCGATCTCGGTGAGGCTTCCGTCCGCGTAGTGCTCCTCGATATAGCGAAGCACGGAGAGTGCGGCGTTCTGCTCCGGCGTCTCAAATTGCAGGGTGTCGGCATGGTTGAGGAGTTGTGCAAAGAGGAGGCCCATCGTCATCTGGTGGATGCCGCGGCGGTTGGGGATGTTCTCCGTCAGCGTATACAGCAGGTTTTCGATCAGGTTCTGGATCGGCAGCACGTCCGCCACATGAAACAGCAGAAAACCCGTCTCGTTCTGTCCGGTCAGGCAGCTCACGACAAAACGGCGCAGGGGCGTCTCCTCTTCTCCGAGATAAGAGAGCGTGCCGGAGAAAAAGGACGGGCGCACGATGAAATTTACCGCCACATCCCCTTCGTCCGCCGCTGCAATGGACTGGCGCGCGTTCTGCCCCAGCATCAGCAGCTCGCCCTCGCGGAGAACGATCTCCGTCCCATTCACCGTATGCCGCGTCTGTCCCGCGCACATGTAGACCATCTCCACATAGTCGTGGGTGTGCTCGGGAAAGGCGATAAAGCGCGTGTGCGGACGGATCGTGATGATCCTCCCGGATTCAAGCAGCTTGTCCCCGGAGATCACATCCCGCGTCCCGTCCATATACAGGCTGCGGTCGATCTGCCTCTCCCCGGCGAGGATCTTTCGCTCCTCGTCCGTAAGGGCGGAGAGTTTTTTCAGCAGCGTGTCGTTCAATCGTGATCCCTCCAAAAAAGCTCTTGCTGATTCATTATACTCCTTTTTCAAGGGACGCTCAAGGCCCTCTCGCGCTCTCCCCGGCTCGGACT
>CAMJQX010000087.1 GCA_946408145.1 uncultured Clostridia bacterium | reverse complement strand
CCAGCTCGGGGTTGATCTTCTTGTTGATCAGGTTCATCTGGAACTCGTACTCGAAGTCCGAGGCGGCGCGCAGGCCCTTGACGATCACGGCGCCCTCGTACTGCCGGGCGTATTCCGCCAGCAGCCCGTCGGAGCTGTCCACCGTCACGTTGGGATAGCGGCTGACCGCTCGGCGCACCATGTCCAGCTTCTCCTCCACCGTAAACATGGGCCGGGATTTGGAGGAGTTGTACATCACGCATACCACGACCCTGTCGAAGATGCGGGAGCAGCGGCGGATGATGTTCAGGTGGCCGAGGGTGATCGGGTCAAAGCTGCCCGGACAGATCGCGATTCTCATGCTTCGTTTCCTTTGCGTAAATGCAGATTTTCACCTTGCCGTAACGGTATTCCTTCCTGCGGACGTAGGGTGCCGTCATCTCCGGCAGCTCCGTTTCGCGGCGTGCTTCACAGGCAATTATACCACCATCCGACAGGATGTCAATTGCGTTGATGCTTCTGAGCACCGGCTCATAGAGCCCGGCGTCATAGGGCGGATCGACAAAAATGAGGTCGAACTGACCGCAGGAGCGCAGGAAATCCAGCGCGTTCGTCTGGAACACCGGGGCGCTCAGACCGCAGGCCTTCAGATTCTCCTTCACGATGCGCACGCTCTCGCGGCTCTCGTCGACAAACACGGCCTCCGCCGCGCCGCGGCTGAGCGCCTCGATGCCGAGCTGCCCGGTGCCCGCGAAGAGATCGAGCACCCGTCGTCCCTCGATGTCGAACTGGAGGATGTTGAACAGCGCCTCCTTCACATTGTCCGTGGTGGGGCGGATATCATAGTTCTCCGGCGTTTTCAGTTTTCTGCCCCTGGCCGAGCCCGTTATGACGCGCATACGCCGTCCTCCTTTTTTGATGGCCGCGCAGCGGCGCCATCATCGTTCATGCTTCACTCTTCGGGATCCGTTGGATGAAAATAGTCGTAGACCGCCTGCGCGGTGTTCTTCGGCACCACGAGCCGCAGCTGCTCGAGGCTCGCCTCCCGCACGGCGCGGACGGACTTGAAGGCCTTCATGAGATCCGTGCGCCGCTTCGGGCCCACGCCCTCGATTTTGTCGAGCGTGGAATTATAGCTCTCGCTGCGCAGCTGCCGCTGGTAAGTGATCGCGCTGCGGTGGGTCTCCTCCTGGATATTGCCGATGAGCGCGAAGACCGCCTGATTGCCGCCGATGCCGATCTCCCGCCCGTCGGGCGTGACGAGCGCGCGGGTGCGGTGTCTGTCGTCCTTGACCATGCCGAAGATCGGCACGCTGAGGCCGAGATCCTGCGCCGCACGCCGGGCCGTCGCGGCGTGCAGCTCTCCGCCGTCGATGAGCAGCAGATCCGGCAGGGGCGCGAACTTCTCATCCCCGTCCGCGAAATGCTGAAAACGGCGGGAAACCGCCTGGTACATGCTGGCGTAATCGTCCTGCCCGTCCAGATCGCGGATGCGGAACTTGCGGTAATCCCGCTTGAGGGGCTTCCCGTCCACATGCACGGTCATGGCCGCGACGATGCCGGAGTCGCCGAGGTTGGAGATGTCAAAGGCCTCGATGCGGCTCGGAAAGGCTTCGAGCTCCAGCGCCTTCTGCAGCCACTCCAGCGTTTTGGAGCGGCGCTGGGACTGCGTGGTGCGGCGCTGGATCTCCTCGCGCGCGTTGAGCGCGGCGCTCTCGATGAGACGCAGGCGCTCGCCGCGCTTCGGCGTCTCGATATAGACCCTTCGCCCGGCGGTCTCGCTGAGCAGGGTCTCCAGCTCCTCGCGGTCCTCGATCTCGACCGGGAGCAGGATGGACTTCGGCCAGCCGCCGCGGCGCGCCGTGTAGTACTGCCGCACGAGATCGGAGACGGCCTCGCCGTCGTCCTCCAGCGGCTCGTCCATCATCTCCACGTCTTTGCCCGCCAGATCCCCGTCCACGAAGTGCAGCACGGTGAAGCAGGTCCTCGCGCCGCGGCAGAAGCCCACGGCGTCCGTGTCGGCAAAGGCGGTCGAGATGACGCGCTGCTTGTTGGCAAGGCTCTCGATCGCCCGCAGCCGGTCGCGCAGCTCGGCCGCGCGCTCAAAGCGCAGCTCCTCCGCGGCCTGCTCCATCTGGCCGCGCAGCTCCTCGATCAGCTCGCCGCTCTTGCCCTCCAGGATCAGCACGGCCTGGCGCATCCGGGCGCGGTAATCCTCGGCGCTGCTGTCGGGCAGGCACCAGCCCGCGCAGCTGCCCATGTGATAGTTGAGGCATGGCCTCTCCTTCCCGATGTCGCGCGGGAACCTCCGCGAACAGTCGGGCAGGAGCAGAGCCTTGCAGATGGTAGCGATAATGCCGCGGGTCTGGCTCCGGCCGCCGTAGGGGCCGAAATAGCGCGCCCCGTCCTTCCCGGCGCGGCTGCTGATCGACAGCACCGGATACTCCTGCCGCAGATCCACGCGCACGAAGGGATAGCCCTTGTCGTCCTTGAGGAGGATGTTGTAGTGCGGCTTGTGGCGCTTGATGAGCGAGTTTTCCAGCACCAGCGCCTCGAACTCGCTGCCCGCGACGATGACGTTGAAATCCGCCACCTTGTCCACCATGGCCGCCACCTTGGGCAGATGCTCCCCGTGGAAATAGCTGCTGACGCGGTTTTTCAGTTTTTTGGCCTTGCCGACATAGATGACCTCGCTGTGCTCGTCGAGCATGATGTACACGCCCGGCAGCAGCGGCAGCCGGTTGGCCTTATCCTGCAGTTCCGGAAGACGGTTTTGCATGCTCCGCGTCCCGCTCCTTTCCAAAAATACACCACAGCGTCACCGCGCCGATGACGATCACGCCGCCGATCAGCGCAAAGGGGCCGGGCCGCTCACCGTTGAACAGCAGCACCCAGACGGGATTGAGCAGCGGCTCGAGCGCGCCGAGCAGCGCGCAGGCCAGCGGCGGGCAGGCCGCGCTCGCCTTCACATAGAGGATGTACGACAATCCGAGCTGGAAGACGCCCAGCGCCAATATGCTCAGAACGCTGAGCGTACTGAAAACCGGGCGCGTGACGATCACCGCCGGCAGGCCGACAAGGAAAGCGAAGGCCTGACCGATCACGATGGCGCTGAAGCGGTCCTGCGCGCCGAGCTCTCCCACGCTCACATACATCCCGGCCATGAACATCCCCGCCAGGATGGCGACGAGATTGCCCAGCACCGTAGAGGGGCCGAGCTGGTCGAAGAAGAAGAGCGCGATGCCGCCCAGCACCGTCAGCACGACGGCCAGATCCGCCCCGCGCGGCGCCTTTCTGCGGCGCAGCGCGGTAAAGATCACGATAAAGGCGGGGCTCGTGAACTGCAGGACGATGGCGTTGGCCGCCGTGGTCAGCTTGTTGGCCGTGGCGAAGCACACATAGACGCTGCCCGCGAGGACCCCCGCGATCAGCGTGCGGCGGTCGAACGCGAAGGGGATCCGCTTCGCGGCCATATACAGCGCGATGCACAGCCCTGCGATCAGGCTCCGCAGGCTTGCCACCGCGAAGCCGTTCCAGGGCAGGAGCTTGATGAAGATGCCGGCGATGCTCCAGAGCGCGGCGCACAGGAGCATTTCGAGAATGGCTTTGTTTTCTTTGCTCATTCGATCACAACCAAACGATATCTGTGCGTTACTAAAACAGGGCTGTGCGTTCGCACAGCCCTTGTTTGAAACAGCTTTCGTATATTACTCGGAGAAGTCGGAATCGATCAGCTCGGACAGGGTGGCAATGGCCTCTTCCTCGTCCGCACCGTCAGCGATGATGGTGATCGCGGTGCCCTTCACGATGCCCAGGGACAGGACGCCCAGCAGGGACTTGGCATTGACACGTCTCTCTTCCTTCTCGACCCAGATGCTGCTCTTGAACTCATTGGCTTTCTGAATGAAGAAAGTCGCGGGTCTGGCGTGAAGACCTACCTGGTTGTTGATGACTACTTCTTTGGTTATCATACTCGCCACTCCTTAAACTTATACATGTGCTTCTTCCAAAGCAAGCATACTGTATCAAATTTCCCGTCAATCGTCAACCGTCTGCCCTTTCTTTCGTTGTTTTCACTATGATTCCGCACAAAGCCGCTTTCTTTTTATTTCAGTTCGACAATAGTCACGCCCGTCTCACCTTCGCCGAATCGGCCCAGGCGGAAGGATTTGACACTCTTGTTGTGCCGCAGCATATCCTGAATGGCGCTGCGCAGGGCGCCGGTGCCCTTCCCGTGGATGATCGTGACGGTTTTGAGCCGCGCCATGACGGCGGAATCCAGGTAGCGCTCCGCGGCAAGGACGGCCTCGATGGCCTCCATGCCGCGCAGGTCGATCTCCTGCGCGAGGCCCGCGCTGCGCAGCGTGGCCGAGGCGGCCGCGGGCGCTTTCTTAGGCTTGACGGACTCGTTTTCGAGCAGCAGCACCTCGTCCTCCCGCGCGGTCACGTTCATGATGCCGGCCCGCAGCGACAGCACCCTGTCCGGGGAGACGGAGACGACCTCCGCCTTCATGCCCATGGATTTGATCTGCACCGTGTCGCCGGGCCTGACGGACCGCGAGGACTGCTGATCCTCCGCGGGCGCCGGGAGATCCTGACTCCTCAGCGCGTCCTTCGACTGGTTGAGGCGGCGGCGGAGCTCGCTGCGCGCCTCGTTGATGCGCTGGGCGTTCTCCTCGTCGTTTGCGTGCTTTCGCATCTCGTCGAGCTCGCGGAAGGTCTGCTCGGCAGTCTCGCGCGCCTCGTTGAGTACCCGCTCCGCCTCGCGGCGGGCGAGCTGATTGGCCTTCTCGAGCTTGGACTCCAGCTCCGTGCGCAGGGCGGCGGACTTTCTGGCGTTCTCCTCCGCCTGCCGCAGTTTGACGGCGGCCTCGGTCCTCTCCTTCTCCAGCAGCGCGCGGGTCTGCTCCAGCTTCTCGATCGTGGCCTCAAAGCTCGCGCTCTCGGTGCCGACGCGGCCTCTGGCATCCTCTATGACGCTCTCGCTCAGGCCGAGGCGCCGGGAGATCGCAAAGGCGTTGGATTTGCCGGGGATACCGACCAGCAGCCGATAGGTGGGCCGCAGGGTCTCCACGTCGAACTCGCAGGAGGCGTTCTGCACGCCAGGCTCGTTGGTCGCGTAGACCTTCAGCTCAGCGTAGTGCGTCGTCGCGGCGATCATCGAGCCGCATTTGCGGGCGTATTCGATGATCGAGATCGCGAGCGCCGCGCCCTCGGTGGGGTCCGTGCCCGCGCCGAGCTCGTCAAAGAGGAGCAGGGAGCTGTCGTCGCACTCGTCGAGGATGTTCACGATGTTGGTCATGTGCGCCGAGAAGGTGGACAGGCTCTGCTCGATGGACTGCTCGTCGCCGATGTCGGCGAGGATATGGCTGAACACGGGCAGATTGCTGCCGTCGGCGGCGGGGATGTGCAGGCCGCACTGGTTCATCGCGGCGAGAAGGCCGATGGTCTTGAGCGAGACCGTCTTGCCGCCGGTATTGGGGCCGGTGATGACAAGCGTGTCAAAGCTCTCGCCGAGCTCCACGTCGATGGGCACGGCTCTGGCCTGATCGAGCAGCGGATGCCGCGCGCGGCGCAGCAGGATGCCTTTTTCCTCCATCGAGGCGGCCTGACAGTCCAGCTTATAGCTGAGCTTGGCCTTGGCGAAGATCAGATCCAGCCGGGTCAGCATCTCGAAGTCCGAATCGATATCCTGTCGGTGCTCGGCGCAATCGGCCGAGAGCTCGGCCAGGATGCGCTCGATCTCAAGCTTCTCCTTGGCCGCGAGCTCACGCAGCTCGTTGTTGGCCTTGACCGCAGCCATCGGCTCCACGAAAAGGGTCTGCCCGGTGGCGGAGATATCGTGCACGAGGCCGGGCACCGCGCCCTTGTGGTCGGCCCGCACGGGCACCACATAGCGGTCGGAGCGCATGGTGATGATCGGCTCCTGCAGGGCCTTGGCATAGGAGGGCGAGGAGAGGATCTTCTGCAGCGCCTCTCTGGCGCGGGCGGCAGCGGCGCGCATCTGGCGCCGGATCGTCGCCAGCTCCGGCGAGGCCCCGTCGGCGATCTCGTCCTCGCCGACGATGGAGGTGTTGATCTTTTCCTCCAGGAATTTGTTGGCGCGCAGGGCGTAGAACAGCGCGTCGATCGCAGTCTTGCCGACTTTGTCGTCCCCGATGTAGCCACGCACGAGCCGCGCGCACTGCAGTACCCGCGCGATATCCAGCAGCTCGCGCGTGTTGAGCGCGCCGCCGAGATCCGCGCGGGCCAGAGAGGCGCGCACATCCTTGACGCCGGAAAAGGAGGGGCTGCCGCGCACGGTCATCATGGTCTTGGCGGCGCTGGTCTCCTCCAGACGGCGGCCGACCTCAAAACGATCCGTCGCGGGTGCGAGCGCCAGCGCGCGCTCCTTAGCCGCCTCCCCTACCGCCTGCGCGGCCAGCATCTCCAACACCGCCGGCAGTTCAAGGGTATTCAGCGATTTTTCAAAAAAACTCATTTCTATCCTTTCCGCTTTGGCTCCCCTGTGCAAGGGGAGCTGTCGCGCCAGCGACTGAGGGGTTGCGCCGGTCATCTGCTCTGTTATTTCGAGGCGCCGTTTCGATCTGAGCCACCCCCCCGCCCCTTCGGGGCCGCTCCCCCTGCACAGGGGAGGCGTTGTCTATCGTACCTTCTTCCAGTAATCCAGCGTGGCAAAGCCGCGCTCGGCGTGCTCGCGCAGGTACG
>CAMJQX010000086.1 GCA_946408145.1 uncultured Clostridia bacterium | reverse complement strand
GATGCCGTTACGCTCGCAGTAGATGTACTCGGCCATCTTGGGGTTCCAGCGGCGGGTCTGGTGACCGAAGTGGACACCGGCTTCCAGCAGCTGCTTCATGGATACGACAGACATTTGATTTCCTCCAATATAAATATTTGTTTATTCCTCCGGGACGCATCCGCCTCTCTTCCAAGCCCGTCTGTCGGTTGGGCCACATGGGGAGAGTCCGCGCCCGTGCGAAATGCCTTGACATTATACAAAGAAAGCTGAGGAAATGCAAGAGTTTTTTGAAACTTTTCGGAAACTTTTTTCCGGTCATTGACGGCGCGGCTTTGCGGGTATATTATATAAACAGAAAAAAACATTAGAGAAACGGAAAACACCGCGAATCGAAGCTACGGAGGAGGCAAATCATGAAGTTCGGCGTACAGGAACTGATCATCATCCTGATCATCGTCATCATCGTTTTCGGCCCGACCCAGATCCCCAAGCTCAGAAAAGCGTTCAAGAAGAGCAAGGACAAGGAAGAGTAAGGCGCAGCGCGCAGAAAAGAGGAGCCGGTTTTCCGGCTCTTCCTTTTTCTGCCCGGATATGATACGATTTATAATCACGTAAAGACGATCGGCATATAAGGATGCTCTCCATGGAAAACACAAAGATCCCAAAAAAATACAAGCGGCAGCTTCTCTGGCGCTTCCTCAGGGGCAGCAAGGCGCTGTTCCTGCTGAGCATGCTCTGCTCCGCGCTCGCCGCCCTGGGGGACATGGTCTCCCCGCAGATCATCCGCGTGGCGGTGGACAATGTGCTCGGCGGGAAGGAGACGCAGCTGCCGGCCCTTGCGCAGCGGCTGATCGAGCGGGCGGGCGGCCTGGCCTTTCTCGCGGAGCATATCTGGCTCATGGCGCTGGCGCTGCTCGCGGTGGCGCTGGTCAAGGTCCTCTCGCAGTACGGCTATCTGGTCAGCAGGACAAAAGGGGCCGAGACGATGGTCAAAAGCATGCGCGACAGCCTCTTTTCCCACATCGAGCGCCTGCCCTTCGCCTGGCACATGAAGCACCGCACGGGCGACATCATCCAGCGCTGCACCTCGGACATCGACACGCTGAAGAACTTCGTGGCCGAGCAGATGACCAATATCATCCGCATCGTGATCCTGCTGGTGCTGTCGATCTGCTTCATGCTCTCCATGAACGGGAAGCTGACGCTGATCGCCATGCTGCCGGTGCCGATCATCGTGCTCTACTCCTTCTACTTCCACCGGCGGATCGGCGAGGCCTTCCTCAAATGCGACGAGAACGAGGGCGTGCTGTCCGCCATGGCGCAGGAGAACCTGACCGGCGTGCGTGTGGTGCGCGCCTTCGGGGCCGAGCGCAGCGAGCGCGACCGCTTTTTCAAGCAGAACGAATACTATACCGGGCTGTGGATGGAGCTGGCCAAACCGCTGGCGCAGTTCTGGAGCACGGGCGACGTGCTCTCCGGCACGCAGATCCTGCTGATCGTCGTCTTCGGCTCCCTTTTCTGTATCCGCGGCGAGATGCTGCCCGGCGAGTACATCGCCTTCCTCTCCTACGGCGCGATCATGACCTGGCCCGTGCGCATGCTGGGCCGCATGATCTCCGAGATGAGCAAGGCGGGCGTCTCGATCGACCGCATCGCCTATATCATGATGGCCGAGGAGGAGAAGGAGACCGGGAAGGCCCTGCGCCCCGACATGAACGGGGACATCGTCTTCGACCACGTGAGCTACGCCTACGAGGGCGGCCCCGAGATCCTGCATGACGTGAGCTTTACCATGAAGGCCGGCACGACGCTCGGCATCCTCGGCGGCACGGGCAGCGGCAAATCCACGATGATGCTCCTGCTTGACAAGCTCTATGAGCTGCCGGAGGGCTGCGGCGGCATCTCCGTCGGCGGCGTCGACATCCGCGACATCGAGACCGCCTGGCTGCGCCGGAACATCGGCATGGTGCTGCAGGAGCCCTATCTCTTCTCCCGGACGCTCCGGGAAAACATCGGCATCACTGCCGGGGACATGCCCATGGAGGAGATCCGCGAAGCCGCGCGGGCGGCCTGCCTCGACGAGACCATCGAGAGCTTTTCCAAGGGCTATGACACCTTTGTGGGCGAGCGCGGCGTGACGCTCTCCGGCGGGCAGAAGCAGCGTGCGGCCATCGCCCGGATGCTGACGCAGAACACGCCCATCATGATCTTTGACGACTCGCTCTCCGCCGTCGACACCGAGACCGACGCGAAGATCCGCGCCGCGCTGGAGCGGCGCTTCGGCTCGGCGAGCATCCTGCTCATCTCCCACCGCATCACAACGCTCTCCAAGGCCGACCAGATCCTCGTGCTCGACAAGGGCCGCGTCGCGGAGCGGGGCAGCCATGAGGAGCTCAGCCGCGCCGGCGGCATCTATCAGCGGATCTGCGAGATCCAGGCTGCCTCGTCCGAAGAGGAGAAGGTGACGGCATGAAAAACGAAAACAATGAGCAGGCGGTAAAGCTGCCCTTCTTCGGCATCGGCAAGATCCTGCCCTATCTGAAAAACTACAAAAAGCCCATGGCGATCATGATCGCGGGCAGCGTCATCGGCAGCGCCTACGACGTGATCATCCCCGTGTTCCAGCGCCATGCACTGAACCATTTCATTTCGCTCGGCACGCTTGAGGGCCTGCCGCTGTATATCGTCCTCTATTTCGGGGTGATCGTGCTGGCCGCGCTGCTCAACTACGCCGCGGCCCTGATGAGCACCCGGATCGAGGTCGGCGTGGACAGGGACCTGCGCAACGAAGCCTTCGCCCACCTGCAGACCCTCTCTTTCTCCTATTTCAATCAAAACAGCGTGGGCTATATCCATTCCCGCGTCATGTCCGACACCGGGCGCATCGGCGTGCTGGTCAGCTGGACGGTGCTCGACAGCATCTGGCAGCTCGGCTATGTGATCGGCGCGGTGGTCGTCATGTTCGTCATCAACGCGCGCCTTGCGCTGCTGGTGGTGGCGGTGCTGCCGCTGGCCGCGCTGTTCTACGCCATTTTCCAGGGCAAGCTCGTGCGTGTCAACCGGGAAATCCGCGAGATCAACTCCCGGATCACAGGAGATTTCAACGAGGGCATCACCGGCGCGCGCACGGTCAAGACCCTGGTCATCGAGGACAAGATGGAGCGGGACTTCTTCCGCGATACCGCCGAGATGCGCGCCAAGGCGGTCCGCGGCGCGCGGCTGCGCGGCCTGTTTGCCGTGACGATGAGCTTCGCCTCCTCGCTCGCCCTCGCCGTGGTGCTCTGGAAGGGCGGCTACATCGCGAAGACCCAGATCGGCACCTTCTCCCTGTTCATGTCCTACGCGCAGGGCATGATGGAGCCGGTGCGCTGGATCGTCGACGCGATCTCCGACCTGATCACCACGCAGGTCAACATCGAGCGCCTGACCCGTCTGCTCGAGACGGAGCCGGACGTGAAGGACTCGGACGCGGTCGTCGCCGTCTACGGCGACAGCTTCGAGCCGAAGCGGGAGAACTGGGAGGAGCTGCGAGGCGACATTGAGTTTGAGGATGTGAGCTTCCGCTACCCCGACGGGGACGAGACCATCCTCGAGCACTTCAACCTCAAGATCCCCTTCGGCACCAACGTGGCCATCGTGGGCGAGACCGGCGCGGGCAAGTCGACGCTCGCGAATCTGATCTGCCGCTTTTACGAGCCGACCGAGGGCCGTGTGCTCATCGACGGGCGCGACGCGCGCGAGCGCTCGCAGCTCTGGCTGCACTCCGCCATCGGCTACGTGCTGCAGACGCCGCATCTCTTTTCCGGCTCCGTGCGGGAGAACCTGCTCTACGGAAACCCCGGGGCGACGGACGAGGACATTGACCGCGCGCTGGCGCTCGTCAGCGCCCGCGGCGTGATCGAGAGGCTGGAGAAAGGGCTGGACACCGACGTCGGCGAGGGGGGCGACCTGCTCTCCACCGGCGAAAAGCAGCTGTTGAGCTTTGCCCGCGCCATCCTGGCCGAGCCGAAGATCCTCGTGCTCGACGAGGCCACCGCCTCGGTCGACACGATCACCGAGCAGAAGATCCAGTCCGCGATCGACACGATCATCCGCGGCCGCACCTCCATCGTCATCGCGCACCGGCTCTCCACCGTCCGCAATGCGGACGTGATCCTCGTCGTGCGCGACGGCAAGATCATCGAGCAGGGCAGGCACGACGAGCTCATGCGCAGGCGCGGTCACTACTACCGGCTCTATACGCGGCAGTACGAGGATGAGGCGACCAGCGCGCTGCTGGCCTGAGAACGCTATGGACTGCACCGCACGCTATGCCTCCCCGCTCGGGGAGATCCTGCTGGCGAGCGACGGGGAAGCTCTGACCGGGCTTTGGTTCGCCGGACAGAAGTATTACGCCGCCGGGCTGGACGCCGCTCACGCGGAGCGGGAGCTTCCGGTCTTCGGCGCGACCGCGCGCTGGCTGGACCTGTACTTCAGGGGCCTAAACCCGGCTTTCACACCGCCGCTCAATCTGCGGGGGACGGAATTCCAGCGCATGGTCTGGACTCTGCTGCGAACCATCCCCTACGGCGGGACGCGCAGCTACGGCGAGCTCGCCGCTCTGCTTGCGGAGGAGACAGGGCGGCGCGTATCCGCCCGCGCCGTCGGCGCCGCCGTGGGGAGGAATCCCGTCTCACTCATCGTGCCCTGCCACCGCGTGCTCGCGGCGGACGGGAGCCTGCGCGGCTACGCGGGCGGGCTCCGGCGCAAGGAGGCCCTGCTGCGGCTGGAGACGGAGAGAAGACCGATCGAGAGGATCGAGACGTGAAGAAACGGAAAAAGATCCGAAAAACGCTGCGGCTCGCCGCTGTTCTGGCGGGGCTGCTGCTCCTGCTCGCGCTCGCGGCGAGGCTCGCCCTGCCGCTGCTCCTGTCGCGGGAGGAGGCTGTCCCGAAGGAGACGGTGCCGCCCTCGACGCTCAGCTTTGCGGAGATCCCGCCCTACAGCGGCAGCGGCTATGTGCTCATTCATGGCGGCAGGCCTGATTTTGAGCTTGGCCAGCTGACTGCCGAGCCCTATGTCCTCCTCTCGGAGCTCGACGAGCTTGGCCGCAGCGGCGCGGCCATGGCCTGCCTCGGGCCGGAGACGCTGCCGGACAAGGACGAGCAGCGGGACGGGATCGGCGACATGCGGCCCTCCGGCTGGCATACGCAGCGCTATGACGAGCTGATCGAGGATCACTACCTCTACAACCGCTGCCACCTGATCGGCTTCCTGCTCTGCGGCAACCGCACCGTGCCGGAAAACTTCTTCACCGGCACCCGCCATCTCAACGCGGAGTCCATGCTGCCCTTCGAGATCCGTACGGCGAACTACATCGAAAAGACCGGCAATCACGTCATCTATCGGGTCACGCCCGTCTACGAGGGCAATAACCTTCTCGCCTCCGGCGTGCAGATCGAGGCCCGCTCGGTGGAGGACCTCGGCCGCGGACTGAGCTTGAACGTGTACGTGTACAACGTGCAGCCCGGCGTCGTCATCGACTACGCGACCGGGGACAGCCGGGCCGCGGAGAGCGGCGGCTGAGCGCAGTCGAACAGGGAAGGCCCGGGGCTTCTGCCCCGGGCCTTCCCTGTTCGCGGTTTGAATATTCAGATGATCCCCAGCGGGATCAGGACGATCAGCAGCAGCGCGACCAGAGACCAGAGCACGACGAGGAAGCGCGTCCGCTTCTTCGGCTCCATGTCCGGCACGTAGTTTGCCGCAAGGAAGAAGGGAATATAGGTCGTCACGAACACAGGCAGCACGCCCCACCACTTGTAGACCCAGATGAAGGAGTGATTGCTCGTCCCGGCGAGGAAGGATTCAAACAGCGCGAACAGCAGCGCCATCTCCAGCGCGCCGACGAGCCGGCAGTCGATCCCGCCCTTTCCGTCTTTGGCGAAATAACGCTTGCTCCGATCCTGCGGCAGCATCTTGAAGGAGATGATGCCCGCGAGCGAGAACATCATTGACAGCTCCCAGCAGACGCCAATGAGCAGGATGAAGGTGGTCGACGCGTTTGAAACCGACCAGAGCGGGTAGCCAAAGACGTGCGCGATCACGGCGTTGCCGATCTCATACAGCCAGTGTACCCCGTAGAGCGCGAGTCCGGCGCAGACCGCCTCGGTGTTCTTTTTGTGGATCTCCGACCAGTAGACGTAGAACACGACGGACAGGATGAAGATGAAGGTCCAGTTGAAATTCTCCGTGCTGCGGACCCGGATGGCGTCGACCAGATCCCTGGCCGCCTGCGAGCCGTCGCCCCAGAATACGAACATAAAGCGCCCTCCTTTTCTTTGCTTTGTCATATTCTACCATAGAAACGCGGCGCTTTCAATCGCTGAATCATACTCGAAAAGAGTGTCGAAAACACTTGGAGATCGGCGCTCAGGATGATATAATAAACAAAAAAACCGGCAAGGGAGGATCCGACATGGACCGCAGTCCCGTCCGCTTCGACATGAAGCAGCCGCCCGTGCGCACCAAATGGTATCTCCGCCCGCTGACCTGGCTCCTCAGCGCGCCGGACGTCTGGAAGCATCACGCGATCATCCGGCGCATCGGCACGGAGGACCTGAAGCCGCCCTATGTGCTGCTGTGCAACCACAACGCCTTTCTGGACTTCAAGGTCGCCACCATGGCGATCTTCCCCCATCGCGCAAACTACGTCGTGGCGATCGACGGCTTCATCGGCCGGGAAAAGCTGCTGCGGGACGTGGGCTGCATCTGCAAGCGCAA
>CAMJQX010000085.1 GCA_946408145.1 uncultured Clostridia bacterium | reverse complement strand
AGCAGCTGGCGGGCGTATCCATCGTTTTCAACGGCCGCGTGATCCTCGGCACCCGTGCGCGCAAGACCTGCTCGAAGAGCTTCGCGGCCTTCTCCAGTATCAACTACCCGGATCTGGCGACGCTGCAGGATCACCGCCTGCTCTGCTATATCCCCGGCGAGCGAAGCGAGGAGCCTCGCTTTTTCGAGCGCCTGAGCACCGAGGTGGGGCTTTTGAAGCTGGTGCCCGGGATGGACCCGGAGCTCATGCGCTTTGCGCTCGAAACGAAGGCCGCGCTGATCGTCGAGTGCTTCGGCGTGGGCGGCCTGCCCAGCTACGGGGACAGCGCCTTCTTCGATCTGGTCGCCGAGTACACGGCCAGGGGGCGCTTCGTGGTCATGAACACCCAGGTGCAGAACGAGGGCTCAGACCTCTCCGTCTACAGCGTGGGGCACAGGCTCAAGGAGAACCGCCGCGTGCTCGAGGCCTACGATATGACCTCGGAGGCGGCCTATACCAAGATGATGTGGATCCTCGGGCAGACCCGTGTGCCGGAGGCCGTGCAGAGCCTTTTCTACACCCCGGTCGCCCACGACATCCTGCATCCGATAAGCTGAGCCCCTGCATTGCGCCGAGGGGTCCCGTAAACTGACTATTTTTTTTTCAGAGGCATTCCATGAAACAGAGAAACAACAGAAGCATCCTGTCCCTGATGCTCGTGCTCGCCCTGCTGCTTTGCGGCTGCGGCGCGGCGAAAGCCGCCTCTCCCTCGGCGACAGCTGACCCGGAGGCCGCCGAGCGGGCATACCGCTATGTGGACAGCATGGACACCATCATCGAGCTGACCGCCTACGGCAGCGGCAGAGAAGAGGCGCTCGACGCGGCGGAGGCCGAGATCCTCCGCCTCAACGACCTGCTCTCCATCGGGCTGGAGGACAGCGAGATCTCCCGTCTCAACCGGGAAGGGAGCGGGACGCTCGGCCCGGACGCCGCCTATCTGGTCAAGCGCGCGCTGGAGATCTATGACAGTACCGGCGGCGCCTTCGACCTCACCGTCTATCCGCTCATGGTCCTGTGGGGCTTCACCGGCGGGGAGCACCACGTCCCCTCGGATGAGGAGCTGGCGGAGACGCTTTCCGTCGTCGGCGCCGATCGGATCCAGTTTGACGCGCAGAGCGGGAAAGTGCGGCTGGACGAGGGGCAGGCCATCGATCTCGGCGGCATCGCCAAGGGCTATGCCTCCGCGCGCATCATGGAGATCTACCGGGAGCACGGGCTGCGCTCCGGGCTCGTGAGCCTCGGCGGCAACGTGCAGTGCCTCGGTGCGAAGCCCGACGGCTCGGCCTGGCGCATCGGCGTGCGCAATCCCGACACGGTCGCGGGCGGCATCGTGGCCGTGGTCGCGGTGAAGGACATGGCGGTCATCTCCTCCGGCGGCTATGAGCGTTTCTTTGTCGACGAGGAGACGGGCGTGACCTATGAGCATATCATGGACCCGAAAACCGGCAGACCAATACAAAACGAGCTGGCGCAGGTGACCATCGTCACAAAGGACGGCACGCTCGGCGACGGGCTCTCCACCGCGCTCTACA
Organism: uncultured Clostridia bacterium; assembly: GCA_946408145.1. The sequence goes on along the minus strand of CAMJQX010000085.1, from coordinate 5,276 downwards.
TCCTGGGCCTTGAAGCGGCCGAAGACTACTGGCGCGCCCACAGCGACGAGTTTGACGCCGTGTTCGTCGGGCGGGACGGGCAGATCTGGATCACCGCCGGGCTTGCGGACTGCGCCTCCGCCGTGGAGGGCGGCTCGCCGCTGCAAATCGTCCGCTGAGAGCGCACGCGTGTAATTTCATATTGACTTGATGCGGCGACAAAGGTATAATTTTTAACAAGCAAAGCGTACCAGACCCTTTGCTCGAAAGAGCGAAAAAGGAGGAATCGGCATGAAGATCGGCGTGATGGAGCTGATCGTCATTTTCATCGTGGCCCTGCTGGTGATCGGCCCTGACAAGCTGCCGTCCTATGCCAAAAAGCTCGGCGGCGCTCTGCGGGAGTTCCGCAAGGCCTCGGCGGACGTGACCAAGGAGATCCGCGAGAATGTGGTCGACCCGCTGGACGAGGCCTCGAAGCCTCTCCGTGAGGCGATGGAGCCCTTTGAGGAGTTGAACAAGGACATCAACAAAAACATGAAGTCCGTCGAGAAAGACCTCAAGGGCATCGGCAAGACCAAGAAGAAAGAGGAAGAAGCGCCCTCTGAGGAGGCGCCGAAGCCCGAGCCGGCACAGGAGCAGCCCGCGCCGCAGAAGGAAGCGGTTGTCGAAGCGCCCGGAACCGGGGCGGAGGAAGCGGCCGCACCCGCGGAGGAACCGGCTGATGCGCCGGCGGAAGAAACAAAAGAAAACGGAGGAGAAGAAGCATGAAACTCGGTCCCCAGGAATTGATCATCATTCTGATCGTCGTCATCATCATTTTCGGACCCACCCAGATCCCCAAGCTGACCAAGATGTTCGGCAAGAGCGTCAAGGGCTTCAAGGAAGGCATGGCGGAGGAAGAGGAAGAGCTGGCCGCCGAAAAGAAGGCGAAGAAGGCCGCAGCGAAGAAGACTGAGGAAGACGCCTCCGAGGATGAAAAAGAAGAATAAAGACGCTTCTGCCGAATATGACGGCAGCATGAGTCTGTCCGGCCACCTGCGCGAGCTGCGCAACCGCATCGCCGTCTGCGTGGCGGTGCTGGTGCTCGGCTTCTTCGGCTGCCTCAGCGTGGCCGGAAAGCTTGTGACCATGCTGACCGATATGGGCACGGCGTATAACTATACTTATGTCTACATTGCGCCGCAGGAGCTGCTGCTGGTCTATTTCAACCTCGCGCTCATCGGCGCCGTGGTGCTGACTTTCCCGGTGATCGCCTACGAGGCCTACGCCTTCTGCAGCCCCGGCCTGAGCCGCCGCGAGCGCACGAGCATCGCCCTGGCCCTTCTGGCGGGGACGCTGTTCTTTGCGGGCGGCGTGGCTTTCGCGCGCTTTATCAGCATGCCCTTCATGCTGCGCTTTCTGATCGGCTTCACCAAGGAAGTTGACGTCTCGGCCTCCATCAGCATTCAGCAGTATGTCGGCTTTCTCATGACGGTGTTCGTGATCTTCGGCGTCGTCTTCGAGCTGCCGGTGATCTCGGTGCTGCTGACGAGCCTGGGCGTGCTGCGCGCAGAATGGCTGTCGAAGGGCCGCCGCGTCATCATCGTGGTGATCTTTGTGCTCGCCGCGATCATCACCCCGCCCGACATCGTCTCACAGATCATGGTGGCGATCCCCATGATCGGCCTGTACGAGCTGAGCATCCTGCTCAGCCGCCTTGTCATGAAAGCGAAAAAGAACAAGGCGGACGAGGACGAGGATGAGGAAGAGGACGAAGAGGACGACGAATAGAGCAGAACGGAACGACAGGAAGCCGGGCGGAGGTGCCCGGCTTCCTTTTTTGTCATAGCGCACAAAGAAAACGCGGCTGTTGACATTTCCTTCGCTATCCTGTACAATCAAACTGTATAGGAACGCGAATCTGCGCGTTAAAACATTTGTGGAGGTCGTCATGAAAAAGGAGAACAAGAGACTCCTTCTGGGCCTTGCGGCCATGTTGTGCTGCGCCGTGCTGTGCCTGGTGCTGCTAACCGCCGTGTTCCCGAAGGGGCCGCTCGCCGTCGCCGCGGCGCCGACCAATGAAGTATCCGCGGACGGTGTGCGCATCGCCAAGGTCGAGAAGACCGGCTCCGGCATCACGATGCTGACCGCGAAGGACTGGGAGAGCGCTTACCCCGAAATCTACGCGTCCTACATGAAGAACAGCGAGAACGACTCCGCCGAGGACTATGTGGCGGAGTATCCCATGATCTCCACGCTGTTCGAAGGCTACGGCTTCGCCAAGTTCTACGGCGGCGCCCGCGGCCACACCTATGTCATCGACGACGTGACGGGCACCGGCCGTCCGCACGCGATGGCAAACTGCTTCACCTGCAAGACCCCGAACATGACCGTGCTGGCCAACGAGCTCGGCGACGAGGCCTATTCCAAGGCTTTTGAGGACGTGCTGCAGCAGGTCAACGAGCCCCTGAGCTGCTACAACTGCCACGGCAACACCGGCAGCACCCTGATGGTGACCCACCAGTATCTGGCCAACGCCATGGGCAGCGACCTCAAGAAGGTCGACGCCGCGACGCTGACCTGCGCCCAGTGCCATGTGGACTACTACTTCGCCCCTGAGACGAAGGCGGTCACCCTGCCCTACACGAGCCTTGCGAGCATGAACCCGGACGACATCCTGGATTACTACAACAACCTGATGGTCGACGGGGAGGTCTTTGCGGACTATGTCCATGCGAGCTCCGGCGTGCGCCAGATCATGATCAACCACCCCGAGTATGAGACCTTCGCCGGCAAGGGCAGCGTGCACTTCGGCACCTTCACCTGCGCGGACTGCCATATGGGCACCGCAACGGCAGAGGACGGCACGACCTACCCGAACCACTTCCTGCGCAGCCCGCTGGACAATCCCGAGCTGATCGAGAGCACCTGCTCCGCATGCCACGCGGATCTCGCGGGCTTTGTCAAGGGCATCCAGGACAAGGCGGAGGAGCGCACCTATGACATCGGCTATCAGCTGGAGGACCTGATCAACAAGGTCACGGCCGCGGTCGAGAGCGGCGAGTACACGGACGAGGAGCTGGACGCGATCCGCATGAGCTACCGCAACGCGCAGTTCTACTGGAACTTCGTGTTCGTGGAGAACAGCGAGGGCGCGCACAACTCCAAGCTCACGCACGAGTGTCTGGACAAGTCTGAGGCCCTGATCGCCGACACGCTGGCATTGTTCCACTAAATCCATGAGACAGGCCGCCCCGCCCCTTCGGGCGGGGCGGCTTCCTTTTTGTGAGGATGGCATGAAAAAAGTCTACGATTTCCTCCGTTCAATGCGCTTCGGCATCATCCTGCTCCTGCTGATCGCCGCCTGCTCCGTCGCGGGCTCGGTGATCCCGCAGGGGCGGGAGGCCGCCTTTTACGCGCAGAACTATACCGAACACCACGCGACCCTGCTGAAGCTCGGACTGGATCACGTGTTTCAGGGCTGGTTCTTCATCACGCTGCTGGTGCTGCTGTGCCTGAACCTCAGCCTCTGCTCGATCCTGCGCGTGCGCAGGATCGAAACGAGCGCCGATCTGCTCGCCCGCGCGGCCGCGCTGCCGAGCGTGGAAAAGCTAGACGCCGCGCAGCTCGAGACCGTGAAAAAGCATCTGCTTTCGCAGCGCTGCCGCGACTACGCGGAGGGCGATACGACCGTCTACAGCAAGAATCTCTTCGGCCGTTACGGCACCTTCATCACCCATCTCGCGATCCTGCTGACGGTGATCTTCGGCGCTGCGGCTCTGTACGCGCCGACGGTCGTAGACCGCAGCTGCCTGCCGGGCGAGGCGCTGGAGATGGAGGACGGCACATGCATCGAGGTGCAGAGCTTCCACATCGAAAACGAGCTGGGCGAGCTGGACTATGAGAGCGTGCTGCGCGTGACCCTGCCGGACGGCCGGGCCAGCGACTGGCAGGCGGTCAGCGTCAATCACCCGCTCTCCTTCGGCCACTATAAGGTCTATCAGCAGACCTACGGCACCGCGGGCTCGCTGACGACGCGCAATTCTTCCACCGGCGGCGAGGACAGCTTCGTGCTGACCGAGCCCTGCTTCCTGACCACGGACGGTATGAACGGCCTCTGGTTCGAGGCGCTCTACCCCGGCTACATCCGGGATGCGGACGGGAACTATACGCTCATCACCTCCACCTCCGGCAGCTATACCGACCCGGTCTATCAGATCCTGCTGGCCGTGGACGGGGACTATACGCCCGTGCTGGCCTTCCCCGGCGAGGAGCTCACGGTCGGGGAGATGGAGTATGTCTTCAACGACCCGATCGAGTACCCCGGCCTGCGCATTAAGCGCACGCCCCCGCTCGTAAACGCCCTGCTCTGCGCGGCCTTCGTGCTCATGATCGCGGGGCTGTACGTCACCTTCTTCCTGCAGCCCGTTCTGGTCAAGACCGACGAGGAGGGCTATACGGTCTGCGGACCGAAGCCGGAGAGCATGCGCATGGAGCTGCGCCTGCTGCTCCGGAGCGACGAGAAAACGGAAACGGAGTGATCCCTCATGCTCAACATCATCTTCTTCGCCGCGCTGGCGCTGTACTTCTTCGCCTGCCTGCTGGAATTCGTCGGCGTGAGCTTCAAAAAGGACAGGCTGCTCAAGGCTGCCTGGATCCTCTTCCTGATCGGCTTTGCCCTGCACACGGTCTACTTCGCCGCCCGCGGCGTCAAGGCCGGGCGCGTGCCGCTGGCGAATCAGTTCGAGTTCGCGATGGCCTTCTCCTGGGGCGTCGCGGCGCTGACGATCGTGTTTCGCACGCGGCTCAAGGCCGAATGGCTCTGCGTCGCGGCCATGCCGGTGAGCTTCCTGATCCTCTCCTACGCGGCGCTGCAGCCGCGGGAGATCACCGAGCTCATGCCCGCGCTCAAGAGCACCTGGTTCGTGTTCCACATCGGCTCGGCCATGTTCAGCTACTCGGCCTTCGCGCTCGCGGGCTGCGCGGGCCTGCGCTATCTGCTCCTCAGCCGCAAGGGGAAGGAGACGGACGCGCTCAGGCTCCAGCAGATGGACTTCATGAGCTACCGCATGGTGGCGCTCGGCTTCCTGCTGCTGACGGTCACGATCCTCTCCGGCGCGATCTGGGCCGAGCAGGCCTGGTCGGCCTTCTGGACCTGGGACCCGAAGGAGGTCTGGGCCCTGATCACCTGGATCATCTATGCGGTGTATCTGCATCTTCGCCTGCGCCGGAAGATCCAGGCCCGAACGCTCGCCTGGTTTGTGGTGATCGCCGTGCCGGTGGTGCTCTTCACCTTCGCCGGCGTCAACACCCTGATG
>CAMJQX010000084.1 GCA_946408145.1 uncultured Clostridia bacterium | reverse complement strand
CGGGCTTGTGCTCGAAGAGGAACTTGACGCCCTCTTCCTTCGCCTCGGCGACCTCGGCGGGATCGGCGGGCATGTCGCTCTCCCTGCGGCGGTAAGCGACGGTCACTTCCGCGCCGAGACGCACGGCCGTGCGGGCCACGTCCATGGCCACGTTGCCGCCGCCGACCACAACGACCTTTTTGCCCAGCGCGGGACGGACGCCGCCGTTGACCTCACGCAGGAAGTCGATGCCGCCCCAGACGCCCTTGAGCTCCTCGCCGGGGATACCGAGAGAGGCGGACTTCTGCGCGCCGACAGCGAGATAAATGGCGTCAAAGCCCTGCTCGCGCAGCTGCTGGATCGTCAGATCCCTGCCGATCTCCACGCCGCAGCGGAAGATCACGCCGAGCTCCTTCAGAACGTCGATCTCCGCGTCGAGCACGGTCTTCTCCAGACGGAAGGAGGGGATGCCGTAGCGGAGCATGCCGCCGGGCAGATCGTTCTTGTCGAAGACGGTGACGCGGTAGTTGTCGGCCGCGAGGAAGTACGCGCAGCTCAGGCCGGCGGGGCCGGCGCCGATGACCGCGACCTTCTTGTCGCTGAAATCGTAGATCTTCCTGGGAACGAAGCGGGTGTCGCGGTCGAGCTCCCTGTCCGCGATGAATTTCTTGACCTCGTCGATGGCGACGGCGCGGTCGATATTGCCGCGGGTGCAGGCCTCCTCGCACTTGCGGTTGCAGATGCGGCCGCAGACTGCGGGCAGCGGGTTTTCCTTCTTGATGAGCTCCAGCGCCTCAAGGTATCTGCCCTGCGCGGCGAGCTTGAGGTAGCCCTGCACGGCGATGTGGGCAGGGCAGCTGACCTTGCAGGGAGCGGTACCCTCGGGGGCGATGTACTCACGGTTGGTGCGGTGCTCGGGATTCCAGTGCTCGCTCGTCCACTCAATGTCGTCGGGCAGCTCCTTGCGCTTGTGCTCGATCGGCGTGATGGCGCAGAGCTTCTGGCCCATCTGGATGGCGTTGTTGGCGCAGCGGTCGGTGCACTGGCCGCAGGCGACGCACTTTTCCTGGTCGATCTCGGCCACGTAGTTGCTCTTGGAGGTCGCGGGCGTGTTGTAGTACTGCGTGACGCCGAGAGCCAGGCAGCTCTCGGGCATGCAGTTGCAGATAGCGAAGGTCTCGCCGGAATGCAGGGTGGTGATCTGGTGGACGCAGCCGCGCTCGTCGCACTTCTTGATCAGCGCCTTGGCCTCCTCCACAGAGCAGGGGCGGCCCTTGCCGGTATGGTTGAACATATCGGCCACATGGCCCATGAAGATGCACAGCCCCTCATCCAGATCACCGCTGCCCTCGCCCATCATCTTACGCACACGGCGGCACTGGCAGGGCGTGATGCTCATGTGACCCTCGTTGTCCTCGATGTACTTGCTGCAGCGCTCGTTGTCGATCTGCTGCGCGTCGGCGGGGATGGCGCTCTCTATGGGGATAACGCGCATGATGCCGGCGCCCATCGGGGTGTTCGGGGCATGCTCAATCTGGCTGGTGGTGGCGTGCTGATGGAAGGCATAGGCGATCTCGGGGTGTGCGATGCAGAACTTCTCGTTGATCAGCAGGAACTCGAAAATACCGGGGGTGTAGGGGGGCAGCAGATAGATCTCCAGCCCGACCTTGGGTACGATGACCTGCACGACCAGCCCGATGTCGGTGATCTCGTGCAGCACCTCGCGGGTGCGCTTGACGGAAAGGCCGGCCTTGCGCGCGATGATGGGGACGAACGCGGGTTTCATGCTGGTCAGGGCCAGCATCACGGCGATCTGCTCGTCGGTGATCCACTTTTCGAACACCCTGTATTCCGCGCAGTCCGGCGTGATCTTGTAGTGCCCGTCGTTGATCTTCTCGCAGAGCTTGATCAGATTCTCTCTGACTTCCAAAGATATCCCTCCTGTATGTTGTGATTCTGCAGATTCTCTCCTGAGTGAAACATGCGGGAAAAGGTGAAGAATTGGTCATAAACCTTCATCATAAGTTTATCTGTTGGCAGAATAAATGTCAACGACAGCAGGGCGGCGTTTGTCTAAGAAAAACAAAAAAACTGCGGCTGCCGGATGCGGCCGCGGACGGCAAAGCGCAGGGCATAAAGCCCTGCGCCGCAAGCATGCTTATTCGTTCGGATTGGCCCGAACCACCTTGCCGATGTTCCAGAGATGCGCCGCCTTTGCGGCCGCCGCATGCCGGTCCTCCGGCCTGTGGTATTCGAAGGGCGCGGTCTGCGAGCCGCAGTCGAGACAGATCGCGTACCAGCACCAGCCGTTCTCTTCTTCCAGAAGCCCGGGACCGCCGCAGAAGGGGCAGTCCTGCAGGATCAGTTCTTCGTGAATGTTCAATATCGTGTCCTCCCGCTCAAAACTGAAAGTATTATACCATCTCATGCGGAAAAGTACAACCGGAAACCTTTCACGACTATGCAAGGTAAGCGGAAAATGATATAATGCGGGAAGCGATTCATTCTCATCACACGGAGGAGATACCATGCGATTTCTGCATCTGTCGGATCTGCATCTCGGAAAGTCCATACACGGCGTCTCTCTGCTGGAAAGCGGCGATCAGGCCGTATGGATCGAACGCTTTCTGATGCTCTGCGACCGCGTGAAGCCGGATGCTGTGCTGGTCGCGGGGGACGTCTATGACCGCAGCGCCCCGTCGGGAGACGCGATGCAGCTGCTGAGCCATATGCTGACGGAGCTGGCCGCGCGCAGCATCCCGGTCATGCTGAGCGCCGGGAACCATGACTCGGTCCAGCGCCTGTCCTTTGCCGCGCCGCTGCTCTCCCGGCAGGGCGTACATATCTCGCGCCCGCTCTCGGATTCGCCTGAGCTTGTGCACATCCCGCTCCGTGATGAACACGGAACGGTGACCTTCTGGCTCATGCCTTACGTATTTCCGGCGATGATCGCGCATGTCCTCGGCGAGGATTGCCCCAGAGACAATGACGGCGCTGTGCGGGCGCTGCTCGCCCGCCAGCCTGTCGACTTTTCGCAGCGCAACGTGCTCGTCGCCCATCAGTATGTGACAGCCGGCGGCGCGGAGGGGCTTCGCGGCGGCTCGGAGTCCATGATCGGCGGCGTCGGACAGATCGATTACACCGCCTTTGACGGCTTCGACTATGCGGCGCTCGGCCATATCCACGCGGCCTACCCCGTGGGGCGGGAGACCGTACGCTATGCCGGTTCGCCCCTGTGCTATCACTTTGACGAGACCCGGCAGCCGGCCAAAGGCCCCGTGCTGGTGGAGATCGGCGCCAAGGGCGAAGCGATCACGAGCGAGACGCTCCTTATCCCACCGCTGCACCCGATGCGCGAGATGAAGGGAGAGTTCGAGCGGCTGCGGGCGGAGGCAATCGCGGATACCCGGCGCGGCGAGTATCTTCGCGTGGTGCTGACCGACCGGCGCGTAACGCAGGAGATCGCTTCGTTTTTCCGCGACCTGTGCGAGAGCAGAGACAGCGTGCTGATGGAGATCGCGTCGGAATACCACGCCTATTCCGACGTGAAGGGACCGGAGCGCAGCGCCGTTGAACAGAAGAGCGTGGAGGCGCTGTTTACGGACTTCTTTGCGGAGCGCATGGGAGGCGAACTGCCCACGGAGTCGGAGGCCGCGCTGATCGCGTACGCGGGCGAGCTGCTTCTGGGCGGCCTGCCGCCGGAAAAGCAGATCGACCGGCTGCTCGCTTTCGCGCAGGAACAGGAGGGTGACGCATGAGACCGCTTTATCTGGAAATGACCGCATTCGGCTCTTACGCCGCGAAAACGGCAGTGCCGTTTGAGGCGATCAAAGAGAGCCCCTTCCTGGTCACCGGCGACACCGGCGCGGGCAAGACCACGATCTTCGACGCGATCATGTTCGCGCTCTACGGGGTCGCGAGCGGCGGCGAACGCAGCACCGATATGCTGCACTGCGACTATGTCCCCAAATCGGAGGATACCGTCGTCACGCTCCGTTTTTCCCAGAGCGGGAAAGTCTTTACCGCGGAGCGCCGGATCCACTTTCAAAAAAAGCAGGGGCAGCCCGGACAGTACGGCGACGGCAAGATCGATGCCGTCCTGCGGGAGCCCGAGCGCGCGCCGACAAAGGGCGCAAGAAACGTCACGGAACGCGTTGAGGAGCTGCTGGGCCTGAACGCGGAGCAGTTCCGCAAGATCATCATGCTGGCGCAGGGCAAATTCAAAGAATTTCTGGACGCCGACAGCAACAAGAAAAACGACATCCTCGGCAAGCTGTTCGACAGCTCCGAATATATACGATATCAAAACCTGCTCTATGAGGCGCGTGAAAAGCTGAGAAAACGCAGAGACGCGCACAGCGCGGAGCTGAAGAGCTTGATGAGCAACAGCTTTCTCGCGCCGGAGGATGAGGATCCTGTTCGCTATCTGCCGGACAATCCTGCATTGCTTGACAATCTCGGCGCGCTGATCTCCCGCGAGCGGGAAGTGCTCGAACAGATGCAGACGCAGCGGGACGCGATCCGGGAAGAGATCGATCGAAAGAACGGACAGCTCGGAGCGGCGGAGGCCGTCAATGCCCAACTGGACGATCTGTCCCGGCAGCGTGAGCTGCTTGCGGCGCTCGAGGCGCAGGACGATGCCATGGCGCAGAGAAGGCAGGCCCTGCTGCGCGCGGAAGCCTCTCTGCACAGGGCCCGCCCGGCGATAGACGCCTTCGAGCAGGCATATCGGAACCTGAACCGCACGCAGCGGGAGATCGAAGAACTGCAGGCGCAGCTCGTAGAGGAAGAACTCGCCGTGCAGCGGTCCAAAGAGGCTGTTGACGGGGACGAGGCGGCAAAGAAGGAAGCGGACGAGCTCGGCGCGAAGCAGAGGCAGCTTGGAGAGCAGCTGCCGCGTTACAGGGATCTGGCGCAGCGAAGGAAAGAGAAGGCTGATGCTGAGACGGCCGCGCAGACCGCGGGCGACAAAGCGGAGAAAACGAGGACGGAGCTGATCGAAGCTGGCGCGGAACTGCAGCGGCTGAAAGAAAAGCTCGCGGAGCTCGACGATGCTGACAGCGCGGCGCTGCGCTGTGAGGCGCGGTATGAAGAGGCAAAGAAGAGGCTCGACGCACTCGACGGGCGCGACGGACTGCGTGAAAACGTCGAGGAGCTGCGGCGCAGCGAGTCGACGCTGGAGGGAGAGAAAAGACAGCTTCTCACGCTGACCGCCGCCGTATCCGAGGCGCAGAGGCAGTATGACGTCCTCTACCAGCGCTTTCTGGCCGGGCAGGCGGATCTTCTGGCGCGGGAGCTTCGCACGACGCTGGAGCAGGACGGCGAGGCCGAGTGTCCCGTCTGCCGCAGCCGCCTTTGCCGCGAGCATCTGCCAAAGCTTGCGATCCTTTCCGCCGACACGCCGGACGCGGACACGGTCGAGCGAGCGCGTCAGGCGGCAGCCGCAAAAGAGAAGACGCGTGCCGGGCAGGCGGCAAAGACGGAGCGGCTGTCAGCATCCGTTGAAGCCGGCAGGCAGAGCATCATCCAAAAGGCCGGTTCTCTGCTGAGCGGCCTCCAGTGCTGGGAGCAGCTGACCGGCGGCACGTATCTGGCAGAGGCCATCGCATCCGCGAGATCTGCCGAGAAGGAAGCGATGACGAGAAAGGAGCTGTCTGCCGCGCGCAAACGCGAGCGCGAGCGCGGCAGACAGCGGCTGCCCGTGCTTGAGGCAGAGGAAAAACAGCTTCGAGATTCGATCGAGACGCTTCTGGAAACGCAGCGCAGTCAGGCCGCCGCGGCGCGTGAGGCGGAGGCCGCCATCGGCGAGCTGCTCAAGCAGCTGAGCTTTCCCGACGAGCAGAGCGCCCGCGCGGAGATCGAGCGGCTGCGGCTGCGGCTGAACGAACTGCGCAGTGGGATCGAAGTCCACGAAAACGCGCTGAAAGAAGCAAATCAAAGGCGCGACCGGATCACGGGGACGCTCGACGAGAAGCGGAGCGCGCTGACAAGGATGGCGCAGGAACAGGAACGCAGCACGCTGGCGCTGGAAGCGGCGCTGCGCGAGGCGGGCTTTGCCGATCCCGCGGAGGCGGAGCGGGCCCTGGCGCCGATCGGCGATGCGGACGGCGAGATCTGGCTGCGGACGGAGCAGAAGGCGCTCAACGACCACGAGAGCGCGAAAACGAACACGCGCGGTCAGATCGACAGACTGAGCAGACAGACGGAGGGAAAGACCCACACCGATCTCGGCGAGATCGGCGCGCAGATCGAAGCGCTCAAGGACCGCTGCCGACAGGCTGACACATGCTGCACCAGGCAGTTCACCCTGCAGCAGAATCATGAGCAGGTGTTCCGCCGCGCCGAGGAGGCGATCGCCTCCCTGTCAAAGACCGACGGCGCGTGGAAGCGTCTGGACAGGCTCGCCCCGCTGGCTGTCGGCAGCAGCAGCGACAGCGGCAAGCTGAGCTTTGACCGCTATGTTATGGGCGCCGTATTCCGTGAGGTGCTCGAAATGGCCAACCGCCGCATGGAACTGATGAGCGGAGGCCGCTACGAGCTTGTACACAAGACGGCCGCGGATCGGCGCAACGCCGCAGCCGGTCTTGAGGTGGAGGTGCTGGACAACAGCACCGGAAGGCGGCGCGGCCCCGGCTCCCTCTCCGGCGGCGAGACCTTCTTTACCTCTCTCGCGCTGGCGCTCGGACTGTCTGACGTGGTGCAGAACCACGCCGGCGGCCGGCAGATGGAGGCGCTCTTTATCGACGAAGGCTTCGGAACCCTGAGTGAGGATTACCTCGATAAGGCGATGGATATGCTCAGGATGCTGACCGAAGGCGACCGCTTGGTCGGCGTCATCTCCCACGTCAGCCGTCTGGATGAGAGCATCTCGCAGAAGATCCG
>CAMJQX010000083.1 GCA_946408145.1 uncultured Clostridia bacterium | reverse complement strand
GTACTCGCCATGGAGCTGGGAAGCGAAAACAGGGCAATGGCGCCGACCGCCTCCATGATGATGCTGATGAGGAAGAAGGGCTTATACTTGCCGATCCTGGTGCGCTTGGAATTGTCGATGATAAAGCCCTGGATCGGGTCGTCCACCGCGTCGATCACACGAGCCGCCATCAGCAGGATCGTGGCCAGCAGCGCAGCGTAGCTGATGCCGGAATACTCTGTCATGTAGACCATCAGCATGGACGACATGAGCACGCCGGTCAGCGCGTTGGTGAAAGAAAGGGTGGTTGTGCCGAAGCATTCCTTAAAGCCGATATGCTCCGGATCTCTGGTTTTTCTCTGTTTTTTCATCGTATTCCCTCCGTGCCAGAATAGGGCTTCCCTGATTTCATCATAGAAAAACGGGCGGCCCTTTACAATGTCAAAAGGCCGCCCGTTTGGGCAAAACTGTATCAAAATTTATGCACACTGCTCTCGCACGAAAAGAAACGATAAACTGTTACAATCTGTCGCTGTGTTTTTCATGCAGCCCCCGTTCCACCCGGAGGCGGGGACTGTACTTAGGAAAAAGAGGAGGGAGAAGAAAAAGCTCTTTCAGTCGATGATCTCCATTTCAGTTTCGGCGGACAGGCTTCCATCCGAGGCGTGCAGTCTCAGTATACCGACCTCACCGGCCTCCACGATGGCCAACGCCTCACCGTAATAGGTGTCGCAGCTGCTGTTGAGATAGCTCCGCTCGTAATACGGACAGGCGGAGCCGAGAGCCCGCAGCTTGCCGCCCTCCACGGTCACGTCGATGATCCCGCGCTCCGTGGGCTTGGTCTCGCCGTTTTTGTCGGTGTATTTCAGGCGGACAAAGGCCAGATGCCCGGCCTTGACGGTAGCTGTCTCTGGAACCGCCTGCAGAAGGGTCTCCTCCCCGGCGGTCACGAGCCGGTCTCTGCCGATCTTTTTTCCGCTTGCATCGTAGCTGACCGCCTCGATCGTTCCGTTTTCATAGGGGACCTTGAAGGGGAACAGGCAATCGTTTTGGAAGGCTTTTTTGCCCTTACTCGCGCCGTTGACCAGCAGCTCCACGCCGGCTGCTCTGGCATAGACCTCCACATGGGCCGTTTTGCCCTCGCAGCCGCGCCAGCTCCAGCTGGGCATGGCGTTGGTCATCTTCCAGGCGCTGGGGCTGTGTTTGCCCTCGTGGCAGAGGGGACGCACCGCAATCAACGGGCCCTTTTCCAGCTCGAAGGCGACTCTGGTATAGAGCGCCTCGCCCAAGGGCTTGCCCGTCAGGTCGATGCGGCCGCTGCCTGCGCTGATCCAGCCGCAGCCGTTGTCAAAGCGCGGCGCGTAATCGCTGTATTCCCAGGAGCCGATGCCGACCTCGCCCAGATAGTCGATGCCCGCCCAGACGAAGTCGCCGATCAGGCGCGGCTCGGTCTTCGCGAGCTCCCAGAATTGATAGGCGTCGAAGCAGAATGTCTCCGAGCCGAGGATCAGGCGCTCGGGGTATTTTTTCAAGTCATGCCGATAGCGCTTCTCGCCGTAGTTATACCCGGCGACGTCCATGTTGGCAAAGGCCTCGCGGGTGGTCACGTCGCTTCCGTGGAGCGTGGCGCCGATCTTCATGAAGTCCGCGCCCATGATGCCGGCCAGATCGTTGAAGAATTTCGAGCCGGTAGAGCGCTCCCTGGCCTTCTTGCCCTCGGCCTTGGCCTTGGCGTTCCGCGCCGCCTCCTTGGCGGCCTTCTCGTCGGAATACTGCCCGAAGCCGATGTGGTTGAGGAAGTTAAAGAAGATGTTGATGCCGCAGGTGACAGGGCGGCTGTCGTCCAGCGCGTGCAGGAACTCAGTCATCTCCTTCACCAGCGCGATGCCCCTGGGCTGCGCCGTCTCCGCGACCTCGTTGCCGGTAGAGTAGAGCACCACGCAGGGGTGGTTGTAGTCCTTTTCCACCATGTCGGTCAGATCCTGCTTCCACCACGCGTCGAAGTATTCCACATAGTCATGCAGGGTCTTGTGGATGTACCAGTGGTCGATGTATTCGTCCATCACCAGCATGCCGAGGCGGTCGCAGATCTCCAGCGCGGTCTTGGAGCAGGGGTTGTGAGCCGAGCGCAGGGCGTTGTAGCCGTTTTCTTTCAGAATGCGGATCCGGCGCTCCAGTGCGTCTGGATCGCAGACCGCGCCCAGCAGACCGTTGTCGTGGTGGACGCATGCGCCGCGCAGGATCACACGCTCGCCGTTGAGCTTCATTCCATCATTTCCCCAGGACAGCGTCCGCAGGCCGAAGCGCTCCACGGTCTCGTCCTCCGCATACGTTACGCGGCAGGTATAGAGCTGCGGGTGCTCCGGGCTCCACAGGGCGGCGTCCGGGAGTGCCAGTGGAAAGACGCGCGCTTCGCCGGAGACGGCGGCGAGTTTCTTCCCGCCGTCCAGGATCTCGATGCTCAGGGGGCCCTCGCCGCTGGTTTTCACCGAGATCTCCACCGTCGGAGGGTCGATGGACAGGGTGCGCAGCTTCACACCGTTGAGCTCGATGTGCTCTTTCTCAGAGCTCCACAGCTTCACAGGGCGGTAGATCCCCGCGCCCGAATACCAGCGGGAGTTGGGCTGATCGGCGTTGCGGGCGACGACCTCGACGGTGTTTTCGCCCTCACGGACAAGCCCATCGAGAGGGACGTAGAAGTTTGTGTAGCCGTAGGGCCGGAAGGCGGCCTTTTGGCCGTTGATACGCACCTCCGCCTTGCGGTAGACGCCCTCGAATTCGAGTACCAGATGCTGCACGGCCTCCTCCGGGCTAAGCGAAAAGCGCTTGGTGTAGAGATAATCCCGCCCCTCAAACCAGCTTACATTCAGGCCGCCCAGCGCCTGCGGCGTGCGCTCTTCCCGGAGCATCGCGTCGTCGGGCAGCGTTACGGGCAGTCCATCTCCCGGATCATCCAAATGCTTGACAAACCAACCGTCGTTAAAGTGAACGGATTTCATTAGAGCGCTCCTTCCTGTTAATCCGGGATCTCAATAGCCTGGGAGGACGGCACGCCGCCGGTCTTTTCGGTTTTGGTGAAATACTTCTCGTACACGCGGTCGAGAAAGCTCTGCTTCTCGTCCTTTTTGTCCACCTGCTGAACGAAGCGCTCCGGCACCTGGTCGATGGTCTGCCAGGTCTCCATGGCCTGTTCCATGCTCATGCCGCCCTGAACGGCCGCCTTGCGCACGGCGTTGACCGCCTGCACTTCGCGCATTTTTTCCCCGGAGAGGGAGTAGCGGGTCATGCAGAAGATGGTGACAAGCCAGGCCGCCATCGGCAGCAGGCAGAAGCAGATGACGGCGGAGAGCTTCATGCCCTCCATGTAGGGCGTGCCCTCGGCGGGCAGCGCGTTGAGGCCGGGCACGAGGAACACGATGAACAGCTGCAGCAGCAGCGTCTGCAGGCTGGAGATCAGCTTGTCCACCAGCGAGAACACGGTGCCCATGATGCCGGGCACATAGTTGCCGCTGCGGTAGGTCTCGAAGTCGGTGCAGTCCGCCACCATCGGGATGGTCAGGTTATCGCAGCAGTTGAAGGCGCCGTAGCCGCAGCCATAGAGGATGATGAACAGCACCGTATAGAGATTGATGGTGATGTGGAAGCCGCCCTCCGTGGAGAAGAGGCTGAGCCAGGTCTTGGGGTTATTGTGATCGTACAGGCACAGCAGGATCAGCACGCCGATGTAAAACAGGAAGGCAAAGCAGGTGAATTGCGCCACGCCGCGCTTTTGCCCTTTGGCGCCTGCGGTTTTGCTGCCCCACAGGAAGAAGACGCCCATGAACACAAAGCAAAGGGCATAGAAGGGGATGAACAGGCCGTTGTAGTCGCCCATCAGGCAGCCGTAGACCAGGAAGGCCACGGTGCCGGAGGTGGCGACGGTGGAGGCGAGCTTGTTGAGCCCGGCGCTTGTCACCAGCCAGCGGATCTCCTTGTTGCCCTTCAGAATGCCGACATAGTCCTTGAAGGTGGCGGGCTTTTCGCTCACGCCCCAGAACTCCGGGCGATCCTTCTCGGCAATGGCGGCCACCGCCATCGCGGTGTAGATTGCGGACAGGATGATGACGAAGGGCACCATGATGTTGTAAAACTGGGGCCCATAGGCCGCGCCCCGGAGGGTCTGCAGCACGCCGTCCACCTCGTACTGGATGGTGCCCTTGGCGCAGATGGCCTCGTTGGTCAGCACGCCGCCGGCCATGACGTTGATGAGCACAATGGAGCCGATCATGCCGATCATGTTCCAGATCACGAACTGGCTGCGCTGCTTCGGGTCATTGGTCAGGCAGGTCTGCCCCGCCTTGGTGCAGGCGCACTGGGCGGTGTAGCCGATGACGTAGACGATGTAGCTGACGATGTACACGACCCAGCGCAGCGTCCCGAGGCTGTCCGGCAGGCCGCGGAAGAAGACCATCATCAGCAGCAGAGACAGGGCGAGCAGGCAGTTTCCGACGACCATGAAGGGGCGGAACTTCCCGAAGCGGGTCTGCGTTCTGTCCATCAGGGAGCCGCAGATCGGGTCGGTGATGCCGTCGAACACGCGCATCAGCGGCGCGAAGAGGCTGTTGAAGGTGCTGATCGCCAGAACGACGGCGGCGCTGGCTACCGTCCCGCCCAGTGCGGCGGCGGTGGAGCCGGACAGGTACATGATCGCGTAGTAGGTGAAATAGGTGTAAAAGGCGAAATAGACGTTGGTCGCGGCGTTATTGAAGGGAAACAGCGCGACCTGCCACTGTTTGGCGCGGTTGACGGCCTGTGTGCTTTCCATGCTTTTGTCCTCCTCTATCTGATCTCGAAGAAAAGAAAATCTGCCGGGCCTTCGCCCCGGTATTCAAAGAAGAGCGGATGAACGCCCTCGTCGATACGAAATGCTCCCTCGCCGTTTACAGGCACGTCGGCCACGGTTTTCCGTCCGTCCGAGACCAGGAAGCTGCCGCTGCCGCGCCCCTCGGCGCGGATACGCGTTTCCGTCCCGTCAAACAGGAAGTATTTGAAGCCTGCCGTTGCGCCGTCGCGCATGTTGGCGATGTACTGGTCGCCGTGTTCCTCCCGGTCTCTGCCGGACTGGGTGAAATAGGGATGATCGCGGAGCCGCTTCTTTGGGTTCGCGCCGTCCACGCGGCCGGTGGCGTGGCCCTTGGCCCAGAGGTTGCAGGCAATGCGGGCCTCATAGCGCCCTTTTCCTTTCAGCGGACCGCCGTTGAGGCCGCAGGAGCTCAGTTCCGCCTGCTTGAAGCCGCCGTCCGTCGTTCGCTCCAGCTTCTCGGCGCAGGCCTGGCGGGCATAGGAGCTGCGGTTTGTCTGGCGGTGGTAGAAGATATACCAGTCCTCTCCGATGTTCAGCAGCCCGCCGTGGGTGTTGCCGAGGTAGTTATTGGCGTGGCTCTCGTCTTCGTTGCCGTTTAAGTACAGATCGCCCAGATCCACCAGCACGCCGCCGTATTCAAAGCCGCCGTCGGGACGGTCCGACATGGCGTAGCAGAGGTCGTGGTTATACTGCGACGAATAGACAAAGCAGTATTTCCCGTCCACCTTTCGGATGGAGCTGGCCTCGAAAAAGGAGTGGGGGAAGGCGCCGGGTTTATCCCTGGTCGGGAAGAGCAGCTTCGGTTCGGTTTTGATCGTCACCATGTCCGGCTCCAGCTCCATCACCACGCCGCCGTCGTTGCGCAGATCGTGCCAGCGGGAGGCGACGAAGGGCACCTTGGTGGCAAAGCCGGAATAGAGCCACACGCGGCCGTCGTCGTCCGTCAGCACGCCGGGGTCAAAGGGGAACTGCTCGCCCGACTGCTTGCCCCAGACCCTGCCGTTTTTGTGGCGGACCTTGCCGTAAAACTCATACTTCCCCGCCGGGGTATCGCAGACCGCGACGCCCATCTCGCCGAGGAAATCGAAGGCGTAGTAGAGATAATAGCGCCCGTCCGGCCCCCGGGTCACATCCGGCGCGTAGAGGCTGCGGATGCCGAGGGGATTGCCCGGGTCCTGGGTCTTTTTGTAGATCACGCCCTCACAGCGCCAGTCCGAGAGGTCGTCCACCGGGGCCGACCAGCAGACATAGTCGTTGACGCAAAAGATCGGCGCGCCGAAGGCGTCGTGACTGCCGTAGACATAGACCCGGTCGCCGAAGACGTGCGGCTCGCCGTCCGGGACGTACTCCCAGCTGGGGAGATAGGGGTTGAAGACCTGCTGCTTCATCGGCTTACTCCTTGTTGGCCCAGTTGGCGCCCTTGTCGCCCGCGTCCTTCAGGACATAAGCGGGGTTGGGCTTCGAGACCCTGCGGAACACGGCCTCGTCGGCGCACTCGCCGCTGACGGCGCGGATCTTCGTTTCGCTGCTCATGGGCACCGTAAAGGTGAAGACGTGCTCACCATGCTTCGTCTCCAGCTTGTCGCCGTTTACAAACAGCGTCACCGCGTTGAGGTTCGAGTAGACCTTGACCTCGATCTTCTCTTCCGTGCGGTCGACAAAGCGCTTGGAGCAGATATGGACGAAGGGCTCGTCCGACCACCAGGCCTTGTAGAGATAAAAGCTGTCCTTGCGGGTTTTTCTGTCAAAGGTCACCAGGCCCTTGTGGTTCATGCCGGGCTCTCCGCCCTGGTCGCGGGCGTCGGCGGCAAAGTCGAACATGTTCCAGACGTGGGTGGCCCACAGCCAGGGGTGGCGCTGAAAGCACTCGAGCATATACTCGTGGTATTTCGCCTGGTATTCCTCGCTGTGATCGCCCCGCTTCGGGCGGCTCGAGTGCAGGTTCGGCATGCCCTCGCAGCCGTATTCGGAGTAGCCCAGGCAGCGGTCCGGGTAGACGGTGTGGAAAAAGTCCATCCACAGGTCGTTGAGAAACAGGCCCGGCACGTACCAGCC
>CAMJQX010000082.1 GCA_946408145.1 uncultured Clostridia bacterium | reverse complement strand
CAAGAAATATCAGCTGCCGGCCCTGACCAATCTCGGCACCTCCTTCGGCATGGGCATGATCATTTCCGCTTTCATGGTGGGCATCACGCCCTCGGAGGGCGGGAGCTTTATCCCCGCGGTGCTCGTGGGCAACCTCGGCGCCGTGCTGGGCAGCATCGTCAGCGTGCGGCTGATGATCGGCTTTTCGAAGAAGGAATACGGCACCGAGGCCTGGTGCGAGAGCGGAGCGCGGGAAGACAAGGTGGACATCGCCAAATACCGCAGGGTGCGCAAGGGGACTGCGGGCGGCCGCTTTATCGACGCCATGCTCGCCGGCGGCAAAAGCGGCGTGAGCATGGGCTTTGCCATCATCCCGGGGGTCCTGACGATCTGCACGCTGGTCATGATGCTGACCAAGGGGCCCTCCGAGTCTGGCGCCTACACCGGAGCCGCCTATGAGGGAATCGCGCTGCTGCCCTGGATCGGCGGGAAGCTGCAGTTTTTGCTCAAGCCTCTCTTCGGCTTCTCGAGCCCGGATGCGATCGCCGTGCCCGTCACCGCGCTCGGCGCCGCCGGCGCCGCGCTGGGCCTCGTGCCCACGCTGGTCTCTCTCGGCGAAGCCACGGGGAACGACATCGCCGTCTTTACGGCCATGTGCATGTGCTGGAGCGGTTATCTGAGCACGCATGTTGCGATGATGGACTCGCTCAAATGCGGCCAGCTCACCGGCAAGGCGATCCTCAGCCACACGATCGGCGGCCTCTTCGCAGGCGTCGCGGCACACTGGCTTTTTGTACTGCTCTGCTAAGCTTTATACTTTATACGAACACAAAAAAGGAGATCAGACTCTATGGGACTCAACATTCGCGGAAGAAGCTTCCTCACCCTGCTCGACTACACGCCGCAGGAGATCCGCTATCTGCTGGATCTGGCAAAGCAGTTCAAGGCTATGAAGCGCAGCGGCGTTCCCCATCGCTGGCTGCAGGGGAAAAACATCGTTCTGCTGTTTGAAAAGACCTCGACGCGCACGCGCTGCTCCTTCGAGGTGGCCGGGATGGATCTCGGCATGGGCGTGACCTACCTCGACCCGGGCAGCTCGCAGATGGGCAAGAAGGAGAGCATCCCCGACACCGCCCGCGTCCTCGGCCGCATGTATGACGGCATCGAGTACCGCGGCTACAGTCAGCAGCTCGTGGAGGAGCTCGCGAAGTATTCCGGCGTGCCGGTGTGGAACGGCCTGACCGACCAGTTCCATCCCACGCAGATGCTCGCGGACCTGCTCACGCTGGAGGAGAAGTTCGGCCGCCTCAAGGGCCTGAACTTCACCTACATGGGCGACGCCCGCAACAACATGGGCAACTCCCTCATGATCGCCTGCGCGAAGATGGGCCTGCACTTCACGGCCTGCGCGCCGAAGGAGCTCTTCCCGGCCGCGGAGCTGGTGGAGAAGGCGCGCGCCATCGCCGCCGAGACCGGCGGCAGCGTCCGCCTGACCGAGGACACGAGCGAGGGCGCGGCGGACGCCGACGTGATCTACACCGATATCTGGGTCTCCATGGGCGAGCCGGACGAGGTCTGGGACAGCCGCATCAGGCTCCTGCGCCCCTATCAGGTGAACGCCGCGCTCATGGCGCTGGCAAAGCCCACGGCCGTCTTCATGCACTGCCTGCCCTCCTACCACGACACGCGCACGACCATCGGCGCGCAGATCGCCGAGCGCTACGGCCTGACAGAGATGGAGGTCACCGACGAGGTCTTCGAATCCCGCCAGTCCGTCGTCTTCGACGAGGCGGAGAACCGCATGCACACCATCAAGGCCGTGATCTACGCCACGCTCTGCTGAGATGTCGAAGAGAAGGATCGCAGTGGCCCTGGGCGGCAACGCCCTGGGTGAGAGCCCTGCCGAGCAGATCGCGGCAGTACGCAGCGCCTCCGTCATGATCGCGGACATGATCGCGCAGGGGCATGAGCTGATCATCGGCCACGGCAACGGCCCGCAGGTCGGCATGATCCACGCGGCGATGGATCTAGCTGCCTGTGAAAAGCCTGGCTTTCCGACTTTTCCCTTCGCGGAGTGCTCCGCCATGTCCCAGGGCTATATCGGCTATCATCTGCAGCAGGCGCTGCACGACGAGCTGTGCCGCCGCGGCCTGCCGGGGCGGGTGCTCAGCGTCGTGACGCAGGTGGTCGTGGACCCGGAGGACCCGGCCTTTCAAGACCCCTGCAAGCCGATCGGCCGTTTTCACAGCCGCGAGGAGGCGAAGGCCGTCTCGCGGGAAAAGGGCTGGATCTTCAAGGAGGACGCGGGGCGAGGCTACCGCCGCGTGATCCCCTCGCCCGCGCCGCTGGAGATCGTGGAGCAGGAGGCGATCTCCTGCCTGCTCTCGCAGGGCTTCACGGTCATCGCGGCAGGCGGCGGCGGGGTCCCCGTCGTCCGCACGGAGGACGGCCTGCGCGGCGTCGACGCCGTCATCGACAAGGACCGCTCCTGCGAGCGGCTGGCCGAGGATCTGGGCGCCGAGCTGATCCTCTTCCTCACGGCGGTCGACCGTGTCTGCCTGAACTTCGGCAAGCCCGAGCAGCGGGAGCTGACCGTCATGAGCACGGCGGAGGCGCGCGAGTATATCCGGCAGGGCCATTTCGCTCCGGGCAGCATGCTCCCCAAGGTGGAGGCGGGGCTGCGCTTTGCGGAATCCGCGCCGGGCAGACGCGCGGTCATCACCTCGCTCGCGCATGCGCCGGAGGCGCTGACCCGCGGCGCCGGCACCTGGATCGGCGGCTGAAAAGCGAATACGGCAACGAACAAGGGCTCCGCCGGATGGCGGAGCCCTTGACTATGCCGCAGCGCAGTTTTTTATCCCCTCGCGCGCTTGACCAGCGCGCCGACGGCCTCCCGGTCGAGGATCGAAAAACGGTCCTCCGGCGGGTAGAGGCAGCCGCCGTAGAAGATGGCGCGGTTGTTCGCGGTCGAGGCGTCGGGCAGCGTGCGGTGGATGGCGACGTGGATCTGATCGGCCCCCGACTCCTCCAGCACACGCTCCAGGCTCAGCGGCGTGATGCCCGCGCCGGGCAGGATCTGGATGCGGCCGGCGGCGTAAGCGATCATCTCCCGCACGACGGCGGTGCCCCAGCTCACGTCCGGCGCCTGCCCGCTCGTGAGCACGCGCGTCACGCCGAGCCCGATCAGCGTGTCCAGCGCCGCGCGCCAGTCGGGCACGACGTCGATCGCGCGGTGAAAGACCGCGTCCTTTCCGGCGGCGCGGGCGATCCCGGTCAGCTCTTTCGTGCGCTCGCGGTCGATCGTCCCGTCCGGGTGCAGGAAGCCGAACACCAGCCCGTCCGCCCCGTTTTCGAGCAGCACGCGCGCATCCTCGAGGCAGACGGCGAACTCCGCCTCCGTATAGCAGAAGCCGCCCTCGCGCGGGCGGATCATCGTCATGACCGGCAGCCCCGTCTCCCGCTTCGCCACGCGCAGTGAGCCGACTGTCGGCGTGAGCCCGCCGTGGAACAGATCGCTGTTGAGCTCGACCCGGTCGGCCCCGGCCTTCCACGCCTCGATCACATCGTCCGCGCTGCCGCAGCAGACCTCGATCACTCTCTGTTTCATACGCACCTCCGCTCTGGCTGTATGACCCTATTATAGCCCGGCATAGGCGGAGCGTCAAATATTCTTCTTTTCAAGCGGCGGGATCTGTGGTAAATTATACTATTAGTACGCTATAGAAAGGGGGACTGCGCCGTGGAGGCCAGACTGACAGGGATCGAACGCGCCGAGATGCTGCGCTATCTGCGCTATGGCGGCGGCGCGATCCCCGACGATACGGAGGAGGCGCTGTGCCGCGGCGAGGAGCGCCTGCTGAAGGCCGCCCGGCCCCGCGCCGTGTGGCGCGCCTTCGGCTATCGACCCGGCGAGCCCCTGGAGGGCACGGATTTCCGCCTGGAGGGCGGGGACATCCGCGCCTTCCTGGCCGACTGCGATACGGTGATCCTGCTGGCCGCCACGCTGGGGGCCGAGCCGGATCTGCTGCAGAAGCAGCTGCGCCTGCGCGATATGAGCGCGGCCGTCATCCTTGACGCCGCCGGCAGTGCCGCGATCGAAAACGTATGCGACAATCTCTGCGCCGATCTGGCCGCCGCCTTCGCGCCGCGGCATCTGACCGAGCGCTTCAGCCCCGGTTACGGGGATATGCCTCTGAGCCAGCAGAGCGGCTTTTTCCGCCTGCTGGACATCAACCGCCGTCTGGGCGTGAGCCTGACGGACAGCGGGCTCATGGTCCCGCAAAAGACCGTGACGGCCGTCGTCGGCGTGTCCGACCGGCCGCAGCCGAGGCGCTGTTCCGGCTGCGAGAGCTGCGCCATGGCCGGCGACTGCGCCTTTCGAAGGGAGGGAAAGACCTGTGGAAAATGAGATCATCCTGCTTGACGGCGCCATGGGCACCATGCTGCAGGCCGCGGGCCTTCCCATGGGCGAGCTGCCGGAGGTCTGGAACCTGACGCATCCCGAAGTGGTGGCGGACATCCAGCGCCGCTATGTGGAGGCCGGCAGCCGCGTGCTCTATACCAACACCTTCGGCGCCAACCGCCTCAAGGCCGCCCGCTGCGGCTACAGCGTAGCGGAGCTGGTAGCGGGCGGCGTGCGCTGCGCCAGAATGGCCGCGGGGGACGAGAGGGTCCGCGTCGCGCTGGACATCGGCCCCATCGGCCAGCTTCTGGAGCCGCTGGGCACCCTGCGCTTTGAGGAGGCCTACGAGCTGTTTAAGGAGCAGGTGGTCGCCGGCGCGGAAGCCGGAGCCGACCTGATCGCCATCGAGACCATGAGCGACCTCTACGAGGTCAAGGCCGCGGTGCTCGCGGCCAAGGAGAACTGCGATCTGCCCGTCTGGGTCACGATGACCTTCGAGCAGAGCGGACGCACCTTCGTCGGCGTCACGGTTCCCGCGATGGCTCTGACCCTGACGGGCCTCGGCGTGGACGCCATGGGCTTCAACTGCAGCCTCGGCCCGCAGGAGCTGCTGCCTCTGGTGGAGGAGCTGCGGCAGTGGACAGATAAGCCCCTGATTCTCAAGCCCAACGCGGGCCTGCCCGACCCGGCCACCGGAGAATACAAGATCTCAGGCGCGGCCTTTGCCAGGGACATGCTGGCGGCGCTCCCGCTCGGCGTGCGGATCCTGGGCGGCTGCTGCGGCACGCGGCCGGACTTTATCCGCGACCTGTCCGTTGTGATGAAAGACGCGGCGCCCGCCGAGGCGGCGCCTGCCGTCCGGCACGGCGTCTGCTCCGGCAGACGTGTCGCGGAGCTCGACGGCGTGCGCGTGATCGGCGAGCGCATCAATCCCACGGGCAAGAAGCGTTTTCAGCAGGCCCTGCGGGAAAACGACATCGACTATATCCTCGAGCGCGCCATCGAGCAGCAGGACGCGGGCGCGGACATCCTGGACGTGAACGTCGGTCTGCCGGGCATCGACGAGCCCGCGATGATGACGCGGGTCGTCAAGGCGCTGCAGAGCGTGACCGACCTGCCGCTTCAGATCGACTCCTCCGACCCCGCCGCGATCGAGGCGGGCCTGCGCGCCGTCAACGGCAAGGCCATCGTCAACTCCGTCAACGGCAGGCGGGAGGTCCTTGAGGCGGTGCTTCCGCTGTGCAAAAAGTACGGCGCGGCCGTGGTCGGCCTCTGCATGGACGAGAACGGCATCCCGGCCGACTGGCGGGGCCGCGCGGCCATCGCCCAGCGCATCCTCGACGCGGCGCTCTTATACGGCATCCCGCGCGAGGACGTCTATATCGACTGCCTGACGCTGACGGTCTCCGTCCAGCAGGAGCAGGCGCGCGAGACGCTGCGCGCTCTGCGCTGGGTGAAGGAAGAGCTCGGGCTGCACACCGTGCTCGGCGTCAGCAACATCTCCTTCGGCCTGCCCGCGCGCGAGACCGTCACAGCGAGCTTTCTGACCCAGGCGCTTTACGCCGGGCTGGACCTGCCTATCCTCAACCCCAATCTGCAGGCGGTCATGGACGCCGTGGCGGCCTTCCGCGTGCTCTCGGGCGAGGATCGCGGCAGCGCCGCCTATATCGAGCGCTTCTCCGCCCGCCCGGAGAGCAGACCTGTGCTCCTGCCGGAGAGCGGCCTGAGCATCGAGGACGCGATCCTGCGCGGTCTCGGCGGCGAGACGGCGAGACTCACGGTCAGAGCTCTGATGGAGAGGGACGAGCTCTCTGTCATCAACGAGCTGCTGATCCCCGCGCTGGACAAGGTCGGCGAGAAGTACGAAAAGCAGGAGATCTTCCTGCCGCAGCTCATCTCGGCGGCAAACGCCGCCTGCGAGGGCTTTGAGCTCATCAAGGACCGCATCGCCCGCCGCGGCGGGGAGTCGGTGTCGCGCGGGAAGATCGTGCTCGCGACCGTGCACGGGGATATCCATGATATCGGGAAGAACATCGTGCGCGTCGTGCTCGAAAACTACGGCTACACGGTGATCGACCTCGGGCGGGACGTGCCCGCGCAGGAGGTCGTGGACGCGGTGCTGCGTGAGAAGGCCGGGCTTGTCGGCCTGTCCGCCCTGATGACCACGACGGTACTGAGCATGGCGGAGACCATCAAGGCCATCCGCCGGAGCGGCAGCGACTGCAAGATCATGGTGGGCGGCGCGGTGCTGACCGAGGACTACGCCATGCAGATCGGCGCGGACTTCTATGCGAAGGACGCCAAGCAGAGCGCCGATATCGCCAAAAGGGTGTTGGGATGATGGAAAACAGCAGCAAATTCTGGGAAAAACTCTCCGACCCGCTGCAGCGGCCCTTCGCCGTGGAGCTGGACAGCCCCGCGGGGCCGGACGTGACGAAGTTCATGGCGGGTGCGCGTGAACTGCGCGACCACGGGGCGGAGCTCATCACCGTGGCCGACTGCCCGATGGGCCGCGTCCGCGCGGACGCGGGCATCATGGCCTGCAAGCTGCGGCGCGAGCT
>CAMJQX010000081.1 GCA_946408145.1 uncultured Clostridia bacterium | reverse complement strand
GCCGACGCCAAGAAGCAGCAGCAGATCCTGGAGGCCGAAGGCCAGGCCGAGGCCATCCTGAAGGTGCAGACCGCCACCGCCGAAGGCATCCGCCTCATCAACGAGGCCGCCCCGACCGACGCCGTCATCCGCATCAAAGCGCTTGAGTCCTTTGCCGCCGCCGCCAACGGGCAGGCCACCAAGATCATCATTCCCAGCGAGATCCAGGGCCTGGCGGGCCTTGCCAGCGGCGTGATCGAGGCAGCCAGGGAAAAGTAAAGTTCCGACTATACAGAGAAAGGACAGCAGGCGGCGCAAGCCGCCTGCTCATTGAAGCATATGAGCACGGCAGCTGATTTCCTGAAACGGCACGGTATGGATCCCGCGCGGGTCGAGCCCGCGAGGGATGCCCTGAAGATGATGGAGGAGATGGAACGCGGGCTCACAGGCGATGACAGTTCCCTTCCCATGATCCCCACCTACCTCAGCGACGACGGTGCGATCCCGAAGGATACGTCTGTTGTCGTGATCGACGCCGGCGGCACCAACTTCCGCAGAGCGCTCATCACCTTTGACGATCCCGGTTACCGGGTGGAGGAGCTGAGCAAGTGGAAGATGCCCGGCATCGAGCGCCCGGCCACCTGGGAGGAGTTCATATCCTTCACGGCCGACAACATCATGCCCCTCTTGGACAGGGCCGACAAGGTGGGCTTCTGCTTCTCCTTCTCGGCGGAAGTCACGCCTGAGATCGACGGACGCGTGCAGCGCATCGACAAGGAAGTGGTCATCACCGGCTGCGAGGGGCAGCTGGTCGCCGCCTCCCTGAATGCGGAGCTGGAACGCCGCGGCATCTTCGGCAAGAAGATCGTGATCCTCAACGATACGGTCGCCGTGCTGCTGGGCGGGCTTGCTTCCGTGCGGCGCAGCGAATACAGCGGCTTTGTCGGTCAGGTCAGCGGCACGGGCACGAACACCTGCTGCTCTCTGCCTGCCGCCCGCATCGGCAAGCTTGAGACCGCGTCCGGGCGCAGCATGATCGTGAATCTGGAATCGGGTATGTATGACGGCATCAAGGGCGGCGATTTTGACCGCATCCTGGATGAGGAGAGCCATAATCCCGGTGAGAAGCATTTCGAGAAGCTGACGGCCGGGGTGTATCTGGGCGAGCTCTGCCATCTCATGCTCAAGGCTGCGGCGGACGAGAGCCTGCTGAGCCCGGAGGCCTCCGAGCGCGTCCGGGCGCTGGGCTGGATCGACTCGGCCGTGATCGACGCCTGGGCCAGCGGCGAACATCTGGAGCAGATCTGTGAAAACGCGGAGGACGAGGCTTTCGTAGAGGAGATCTGCCGCGCCATGTTCGAGCGCTCCGCTCGCTGTATGTGCACCAATCTCGCTGCGATCCTGCTGCTGACTGGCGCCGGCAAGACGGCGGAGAGACCTGCGTGCATCTGCGCGGAGGGCTCTCTGGTTCAAAAGGGACGCGCCTATCGTCCGGTGTTGGAGCGGCTGCTGCGCGACGAGGTCGGCGGCAAGCTCGGGCTCTTTGCGGAGTACCGCATCGGCAACGAGACCACGCTGCCCGGCTCCGCTGCCGCGGCGCTGCTGAATTAGCGCCCAGGTTATAGCGCCTAGGTTATAGCGCCTAGGTTATAGCGCCTGGGAGACAATACATAGAGCATGGAAAAAAACGGAGTACAGGTTGATTCTGTACTCCGTTTTTTCGACAGGCCTTCTCTCCCGGGAGCTGAGGGCAGGGCACCAGGCGCTTGGCGCTATATCCTGGGCGCTAAGCGCTACTTTTTGTCCTTCGGCCTCGAAAGCAGAGCGGTCAGCAGGCCGAAGATCACCGCGGCGCTGACGCCGCCCGCCGACGCGCTGAGCCCGCCGGTGAAGGCGCCGAGCAGACCGGATTCGCCGACTGCTTTTTTTACGCCCTTTGCCAGCGTGTTTCCGAAGCCGGTAAGCGGCACGGCCGCTCCGGCCCCGGCCCAGTCGACGAGCGGCTGGTATAGTCCCAGAGCGCCGAGCACCACGCCGGCGACGACGAAGAGCGTCAGGATACGGGCGGGTGTGAGCTTCGTATAGTCGATCAGCAGCTGGCCGACGACGCACAGCAGGCCGCCGACGACAAAGCATTTCAAATAGGTCAAAAGAATATCCACAGCTCAGTCCTCCCGCTCGATGACGAGCGCATGGCAGATGCCGGGGATGCTCTCGCCCTGCATCGCGCTGGTAGGGGACATGAGGGCCCCTGTGGCGGCGAAGAGCACACGTTTCCAGACGCCGCGCTCCATGGCGGGGAGAATGTGCCCGCAGAGGACCGAGGCGCTGCAGCCGCAGCCGGAGCCGCCCGCATTCACATTCTGCGCCGCGAGATCGTAGATCAGTACGCCGCAGTCCATATAGCGGATCCCGAGCTCGACGCCTTCCGCCTCAAACAGCGAGACGAGCAGGTCGTGGCCGAGCGCGCCGAGATCGCCCGTGAAGATCGCATCATAATCGGCGGGGGAGCGGCCGGTGTCGTCGAAATGTGCGCGCAGCGTGTCAAAGGCGGCCGGAGCCATCGCGGCGCCCATGTTCGCCGGGTCGCCGATCCCCGCGTCGACGATCCGGCCCGGCGTCAGATGCGTGATGCGCGGGCCGCTGCCGCCTCGGCCGAGCAGCACCGCACCCGCGCCTGTCACCGTCCACTGGGACGAGGGCGTGCGCTGGCCGCCGTACTCCAGCGGAAAGCGGTACTGCCGTTCGGCGGAGCAGAAATGCGAGCCGGTCAGCGCGCCGGCACAGCGGGCAAAGCCGCCGTCGATCGCCGCCGCAGCCAGCGACAGACTCTCCGCCATGGTCGAGCATGCGCCGTAGAGACCGAAATACACGAGTCCGCTGTCCTTCATCGCGCGGCTGGAGGAGACGCATTGATTCAGCAGATCCCCGCCGAAGACGCAGTCAAGCTCCGACGGGGCTCGCGCGGCCTTGTCACAGGCGAGAGAAAAGCACTGCTTCAGCATGTGGCTCTCAGCCCTTTCCCAGCTCTCTTCGCCGAAATAGGAGTCCTCCGAGATATAATCAAAGCCGTTTTTCAGCGGACCTTCGCCCTCCTTGCTGCCGACGACCGCCGCGTACGAGAGCACGGCGGGGGCCGAGGGCAGCATAAGCGTCTGCTTCCCGAGACCTTTGTTCACGTTCATCGCCCCTTTGCTTTTTTCATAGTATGCGCAGAAGTCGGGACAATAAACAACAGCACGGAAGCTTTTCGTTCCGTGCTGTTTCTGCGTGCTTCTTCAGCATTTATCCAACCGCCATACAAAGCTCTCGAACTGCCGCATCCCCTGCGGCAGCGGGAGACCCACGTCCATCAGGGCGTCCGCGCCGCAGACACGGCCGCTCTCCCGATCCCGGTAGACGGCGCCGGACGTCAGCCCCCGCAGACGCAGGTACATCGGCGGCATATAGCCGTGCAGCGCCTGCAGCACCGCCGTGACCATCGCATGCCCGCCGTCGTCGGAGACAAAGGCCCATGCGCAGCAGTCCGCCGTAAGCGGATCGCTCAAGCGATAATAGAGGCCTTCGCGGATCAGATCGGCGTCCTCGCGGTAAGCTGCGATCTGCTTTCTGACCGCGCTGCGCTCCTCGTCGCTCAGCTTCGCGGGGTCCAGCTCATAGCCGAAGGTACCGGCCGCGGCGACCGTCCCGCGCGTCTCGATGGGCACCGTGCGGCCCGTCTGGTGGTTGGGGCAGGCGGAGACGTGCGAGCCGACCGCGGAGACCGGGTAGGCGAAGGAGGTGCCGTACTGGATGCGCAGGCGGTCGATGGCGTCGGTGTTGTCGCTGCACCAGATCTGCGGGCTGTAATGGAGCATGCCCGCGTCGAAGCGTCCGCCGCCGCCGCTGCAGCCCTCGATCAAAAGCTCCGGATAGCGCGAGTTGAGCCGTTCGAGGATCTCATAGACGCCCAGCATGCTGTCATAAAGCACCTTGCCCTGATCCGCAGCCGTGTGGGAATAGACGTCGGCGATCGAACGGTTGACGTCCCACTTGAGATACTCGATATGCGCGTGATCGAGCACGTGACAGATGCTCTCGTAGATGTGTTCGCGGACTTCTCTGCGCGAGAAGTCCAGCACCAACTGGCTGCGGGAACGGACAGGCTCCTTGCCGGGGATCACGAGCGCCCAGTCGGGATGGCTGCGGTAGAGCTCGCTGTCCTCGCTGATCATCTCCGGCTCCAGCCAGAGGCCGAATTTCAGCCCGAGGGCGTTGACGCGCGCCGCCAGCTCTCCGAGCGTGCATCCGAGCTTTCCGACATTCTCGTCCCAGTCGCCCAGCGCGCGCCGGTCGTCGCAGCGATCGCCGAACCAGCCGTCGTCCAGCACAAGCATTTCCATGTCGAGTTCGGCCGCTTCCCGCGCGAGCTTGAGCAGCGAGTCGCCTGTGAAATCAAAATATGACGCCTCCCAGCTGTTGAGCAGTATGGGGCGGCGGATATCGCGGTATTTGCCGCGGCAGACATGCCTGCGCAGGCAGCGGTGCAGCTGATGGCTCAGGCGCTCCAGCCCCGCGCCGCTGTAGCTGAGGATGACTTCGGGCCCGATCAGACTTTCACCAGGCGCAAGCGGATAGGAGAACTGCTCCTCGCCGAGACCCATCTGCAGCCTCGTCAGGCAGAATTGATCTTTTTCGCCTTCGGCGCGGAAGCTGCCGCTCCACACAAACGCCATAGCCCAGCAGCGCCCGGCGCTCTCCGTCGTCTCGTGATCTGCGAGGATGACGAAGGGGTTGTACTGATGCGAGGAATAGCCCCGCCGGCTGCCGACGACGCAGGAGCCGTGGCCGAGCGGACGGCGATCCGGCATCCGCTCCATGGCATGGCGGCCGTGAAAGCTGATCAGATCAAAGTCTCCGCCGACGAAGTCCAGGTTGGCGCTCTGCAGCTTTTCCACATGGAAAGAGGCCGAACCGAAGTTGCGGACGACGACGCTGCGCGTGATCACGTCCAGCTTCGGCAGCACGCCGTAGAGAAGCTCCACGCGGAGGGACAGGCGCTCGTCCTCCAGAAGGATCTTCAGGCTCTCCGCCCCATCCTCATCGCTCTCGGAATACACCGCCGGGAGGCCGGGGAGCCGGTATTTGCCGGGCGTGATCTCATAGCCGCGATAGCGGAGATCGCAGCCGTACGCGCCGTCGCTGCCGCGGACGACGAGCGCGGCCGCGCGAAAATCGCCGCTGCCCCAATAGGGGAACTCCTGCGGCAGCACATCGAGCGAATAGGTCCGATCCTCTCCGGCTCCGGCGGGGTTGCCGGAAAAGCCGCGGTCGGCGAAGCACAGCAGATAGTCCATGCTGCCCCCGGAGCGGGCGCCGTAATACAGGTGCAGGAGCTGATCGAGCCGATCGGCCTGCATCTGATAGGTCGAATGCAGCGTTTGGAGCGTGAAGATCCGTTTCTCAGAATCAAAATGGATGGACATGATCCACCTCCCGAAATACACAAGTCAAATTCAAAAGAACGAGCTCAAGAAACGGCCCGCTGCAGAGCAGCGGGCCGTTTGTGTGTTCAGCCCCGAGCCGGATCGATCACGCGATCTTCAGCTCTTCCCAGAGCGTGTTGAGGTAATCGAGCGTTGCGCTGTCAAGATTGCGGTAGGCGAACTCATTGTAGAGCTCGCTGAAGTTTTCGATGCCGGGATAGAGGATCTCCATGGTCTCCTCACCCAGATCTTCGGCATATTGTGCGTTGTCGTACACCAGAGAGTTGGGGGAGGCGTAGTAGATATATTCGGCGTTGGCGACGGCCGGCTCCTCGGAGAGCATGTAGTTGATGAAGATCTCAGCCAGCTCCTGGTGCTGCGCGGAGGAGGGGATGCACATGGCGTCCACAAAATAGTTCGTGCGCTCAGGGTAATAGAAGCGAAGATCCACATTGTCGCTCTGGTTGTCGATCATGGTGAAGTAGTCGCCCGCGTAGTAGGCGCCGATGGCGGCCTCGCCGGACTCCATCATGTTGTAGATCTCATCCATGACGTAGCTCTTGACCAGCGGAGCCTGGGCCTTGAGCTCGGCCAGCGCGGCATCCCAGTTGGCATGATCGGCGCTGTTCACATCCAGGCCCAGCTTATACTGCGCGGTGGCAAAGGCGTCGCGGGAGTTGTTGAACTGGACGATATTGCCGGCGTACTTCTTGTTCCACATCAGATCCCAGTCCTGGGCGGCAGCGTCGGCCTCATCGACCACATTGGCGTTGTAGATGATGCCCACCACGCCGTAGGTGTAGGGAACGGAATAGAGGTTGTCGGGATCATAGTACAGCCCGCGGAAGCTCTCGTCGATATACTGATAGTTGGGGATGTTGTCGAAATTCAGGGGCTTGAGCATGTTCTCGGCGGCCATGCGGGCGATCATATAGTCGGAGGGGACGATCACGTCATAGCTGACGGCGCCGGTGGACAGCTTGTTGTACATGTCCTCGTTGCTGGCGTAGGTGTCATAGTTGACCTTGAGCTTCTGGCCGTAGGTCTCCTCATACCATTTCTCGAACTCGCGGACCGTATCGAAGGAGTCCTCGGAGCCGTCGGAGATATATTCGCCCCAGTTGTACACGTTCAGAATGAGCGTGTCCTTCTTGCCGCAGCCGGTGAGGAACAGGGCGCAGACGAGTGCGAGGACGAGGAGCAGAGATACGAGCTTTTTCATGTGTGTTTCTCCTTTTTTGCTTTTCTTTTTTCGCGGGCCTTCCGAACGGTCTCGGCGCTCTCGCTGTCGGTGAGATTCGACAGGAGGAGCAGCGCCAGGATCACAAAGAAGATGATGGTCGCCAGGGCGTACATTTTGGGCGTGACCGTCTTTTTGGTCATGTTGTAGATGCGGATCGGCAGGGTCTGAAAGCCGTTGCCCGCGGTGAAATAGGAAATCACGAAGTCGTCGAGCGACAGAGTGAAGGCCATGATGAGGCCGGTGATGATGCCGGGGAAGATCTCGGGGATCTCCACCTTGAAGAAGGCCCGCAGCGGGGTGCAGCCCAGATCC
>CAMJQX010000080.1 GCA_946408145.1 uncultured Clostridia bacterium | reverse complement strand
GCACGGTCCCGGCGAGGATGCCCTGCCGGCAGGCGGGCATGCGGATGCGCCAGAAAATGTATGTGTTCGACAGGCCCAGCGTCTGCCCGGAATAGGCCAGCGTCTGGTCGAAGCTCTCAAAGGCGCCGCGGGCCGTGCGGTACATCAGCGGGAAGGCCACGACGGCCGCCGCGAGAACGCCGCCGTACCAGGTCATGACGAACTTGATGCCGAAGCGCAGCAGAAATACGCCCAGGGGACGCTTGACGCCGAAGACGAGCAGCAGAAAATAGCCGCAGACCGTCGGCGGCAGCACCATGGGCAGCGTCAATATCACGTCCAGCACGCCCTTGACCGTGCGGGGCAGCTTCGCCGCCCAATAGGCAAAAAAGATGCCCGTGAAGAACACCAGCACGCAGCTGATGGCTGCGATGCGCAGCGAGTTGATCAGCGGATACCAATCCATACGCGTTTTCTCCCGATGGCCGGGCAGGCGGTATGAGGCCGCCTGCCCGGCGGCGTTGTTTTACGCGGCCGCCTCTTCCTCGGCCTCGGGGGCCGGGACGGGCGAGAAGCCGACAGCCTCGAAGACCTCCATGGCCTCCTCGGTGCTCAGGTAATCCAGGAAGGCCTGGGCCTCTTCGGCGTGAGCGCTGATGTTCAGCACCGCCGCGGGATAGATGACCTGACCGCACATCTCGGCGGTGGCGCTGTCGACCACGGTGAGCTCTGCGGAGAAGGCGTCGGTGCAGTAGACGACGCCGCAGTCCACGCTGCCCTCCTTGACCTGGGTGGTGACCTCCTTGACGTTGGTCCCGTAGGTGAGCGTGCCGGCAGAGGCGAGCGCCTCCTCGTCCAGCCCGTAGAAGGCGAGGATCTTCTGCGTGTACTGGCCGACGGGCACGTCGCTGTTGCCCATGGCCATGAACACGCCGCCCGCCTTCAGGAGCTCCGCGAGCTGGTCAAAGGATTCGATGTTCTTGGGGTTGCCCTCGGGGACGACCAGCGTGACCTTGTTCTCCAGCAGGTTCAGGCGGCTGCCCTCGAGCACGAAGTCGAGCTCGTCGGTGTTCACCTTCGGGTCGGCGCTGATGTCCAGCTGGTTCATCTGCTTCTGACCGGCGGAGATGAACACGTCGCAGTCGGCGCCCTCCTGGATCTGGGTCTTCAGCGTGCCGGAGGAGTCAAAGTTGTAGATGATGGTCACGTGGGGATTGGCCTCTTCATACATGTCCTTGATCTCCGTGAGCGTCTCGGTCATGGAAGCTGCCGCGAAGACGATCAGCTCGACCGGCTCCTTTTCGTCCTCCGCCTTGTCCTCGGCGAAGGCGCTTACCGCCGTCAGCGCGAAGAGCAGCGTCAGCGCCAGCAGCAGTGCCAGGGTCTTTTTCATGTGCGTTTCCTCCTTCCCGTATTTCAGGGAAAATGTATTTATACAAACACGGCTTTACGTGTTCATATACCAATTCGATGGCAAAACTACGGTTTTGCCATTGAGGAACTCGCTTTCACCGCACGAGGCTTGCGTGAGACGCCTCGTCTGGTCGAAGCGAGGGCTCGCACAGCTCGCCTCAGGGTGTTTTTGAGGCGGCAGAGCTGCCTCAAAAACGGTTTTATATGATGCAGGGATGTTCTACACGCCCTTGCCGAAGCCGCAGCGGGGGAAGTGGCAGACCTTGCAGTTGAGGCAGAGACCGCCGTGCCCGAGGCCCGCCAGATGCTCCTTCGTGATCGGCGTATCCGTCACGAGGTAGGGCAGCAGCAGGTCGAAGATCGTGCGCCTGGCGTACATGACGCAGCCGGGCAGACCGCAGACCGGGCGGCCGTCTGGCATGTAGGAAACGAGGAACATCGCCCCCGGCAGCACCGGCGAGCCGTAGGAGATGATGTCCGCGCCGGTGTTTTTGATGGCGAGCGGGGTCCTGTCGTCAGGGTCGACGCTCATGCCGCCGCTGCACAGGACCATGTCGCAGCCCTTGCCGAGCATGTCGAGGATCGCGGCGGTGATCTTCTCATGGTCGTCGTTGAGCGTCACATGCTCCGTCATCACGCTGCCGCCGAACTCGTGCAGCTTCTGCTCGATGACGGGGGTGAAGGTGTCCTGGATGCGGCCGTAGAAGACCTCATTGCCGGTCGTGACGACGCCGACCTTCTTCGCCTTGAGCGGCACGAGCCGCAGCAGCGGCTCCTCCCCGGCGACGGCCCTGGCGCGCTCCATCTTCTCCTTCTCGATGATCAGCGGGATGACGCGCGTGGCGCAGAGCTTGTCGCCCTTTTTGACCACAAAGCCGGAGGCCTGGGTGGCGATCATCATCTCACCGAGGCTGTTGATGGCGCGAAGCCGCTCCACATCGACGAGCAGAAGGCCGTCGATGTCGGCGATCAGCTCGATCTTGCCCTCCTTGGGCTCGGTCGCGTGCATATGCTCGTTCTGGCAGATCGAGCGCAGCACCTCCGCCGCGTCGTCCTCGTGGAGCATGCTCTCGTTGTTCTCCCAAATATAGATATGGTCCTTGCCCACGCTCAGCAGCACCGGAACGTCCTCGGGCCGGATGATGTGGCCCTTGCGGAACACAGGGCCCTTTTTCTCATCTTTGATGATCTGGGTAATGTCGTGGCACAGCATATGGCCGACGGCGTCTTCGGTCTTCATCAGCTTCATGGCGGTCTATCCTTTCAAGCAGACAGATTACGATTGACGAGTTGCAATCGAAAGCGATTCGCTTTTGATTATTATATGAAACTCGGGAGGGATTGTCAATCGTATCGCCCGGGATTATTCAAAAAGTCGAAGGAAAGGGAAAAAAGAAAAGCCTTTCATCCCGGGCAAAGCAAAGGATGAAAGGCTGTCTGCTTCCGCGTTATTCCATTTTCGTCAGGTATTTCGCGCAGAAGGGTTTGATCTTCCCCCGATCGTAGACGTGCAGCGTGCATTGGTGCAGCCGTTCGATGTTGAGGTTCAGCGCGTCCTGAAAGGCCATGGCCGAGAGTGCAAGGCTCTCGTGGCGCAGGCGGTAGAGGAAGGTGTCGAAGTCCATCTCCTCGGAGAAGGGCTTTTCCGGCGCGGGCTCGTCCGGCGCGCGGCGCCAGTGCCGGGCGACGTATTCGCGATTGTCGCGGGCGCAGCCCCGGCTGCGGGCGGAGTGGGTGATCGAGCTCAGCGGCCGCAGCGCGCCGGAGGGCTCCAGCAGGAAATCCGCGTGGAAGCCGCAGAGCGGATGGTCGCAGCGGGAGGGCATGAAGCTCGAGAGCGGGATGCCCGCCTGCTCGCTGAGATCGGCCATCAGCCGGTCGAGCGTATAGCGGTCGTCGTCCTCGGGCTTTTCCGGATAGCGGCCGAAAAAGGAGACGGGCTGAAAGTGGACCGCGCGGACGGCCGGCGCCATGGCGCAGGCCAGCCTGACGATCTCCCCCAGGTCGTCGTCGTTGACGCCCCGGACCACCGTCGGCACGAGCGTGACGCCGATGCGCTTTTCCCCGCAGACGCGGATCGCCTCTTTCTTTGCTTCCAGCAGCGGCGCGCCGCGCAGCGTCTCGTAGATCGCGTCGCGCGTGCCGTCGAACTGCAGGAACACGATATCGAGCCCCGCCTCCGCGAGCCGCTCTGCGTAGTCCGGCTCCCGCGCCAGACGCAGGCCGTTGGTGTTGAGCTGCACATAGGCGCAGCCGGCCTCCCTGGCGAAGCGCACGAGCTCCGGCAGATCGTCGCGCAGTGTGGGCTCGCCGCCCGAGAGCTGCAGCAGGGGACCGCCGCACTGGCGCACGATGTCCCGGACCGCGTCCTTCAGCTCGTCAAGAGCGGGCTCCCGCGCGCCCTCGCCGCCGCGCGCGAAGCAGAAGCGGCAGCGCAGATCACAGCGCTCCGTGACCTCCAGCAGCACGCAGCAGCTGCCGCTCTCGTGCTCGGCGCAGAGGCCGCAGTCCGCCGGGCAATTCCGCCCCGCCGTCTCCGGCAGCGGCGGCGTGCCGAGCAGCCAGGTGTCCCAGTCGACCGCGCCCTGCCAGACGGGCACGCGGTACGCGCCGTGCTCCGGGCATGTCTTTTCGAGCAGGATGCGGCCGTCCGCCTCCCGCACGAGCTGTGCCGGAAGGTTTTGCAGGCAGACGGGGCAGACCGAGCGGGTCCGGCGTATGATCGTCCCCATGTCATTCACCCAGACCGAAATGGTCCTTTTTGAAGATCGTCAGCTCCAGCTGATAACGGTCGGACACGGCCTTGACCGCCTCGCCGATGAGGCGGTTGAGCGTCTCGTCCGGGCAGGCCGCGCTGGCATTGAGCAGCACGGCCAGATCGGTGCAGGGCCGCGCGAAGCTGTGCGGCAGCTCGACCGGGCGGTCCACGCCGAGCAGATCCGCCTTGCCGTAGTCGCCCTCCGGCCCCCAGGCCAGGAGCTTCATGTGCGGGATCTCACAGCCCGCCTCCCGCACCGCGCGCCGGATCTCCCCGGCGAGCTCC
Source organism: uncultured Clostridia bacterium (assembly GCA_946408145.1). Next base: position 2,686 of record CAMJQX010000080.1, on the reverse strand, counting down.
GTGAGGTACGCGTTCCCGTCAAAATCGTCGCAGCAGACCAGCGCGCGGTACTGCAGATAGAACTCGCTCAGCGTACCCATGGCGTTCTGCAGATCGTCGGCGTCGTAGTCGATCTCCGGGCGGCGGAGGGAGGCCTGCCCCTCGCGCAGGGCGCGGCAGAGCGCGTCCAGCCCGTCGCCTGTCTTCGCACTGACAGCGAGCTGCCGCGTCCAGGGATAGCGCGCCGCGAGCCAGGCGAGAGCGGCGGAGCGCGCTTCAGCGTCCGTCAGATCGCATTTGCTGAGCACGATGAGATCGGCCTCTTTGAGCTGGGCGTCGAGGATGAAGCCCATGTCGCCGGCCTGCCCCGCGCGCAGCAGGGCGAGGCTGCGCGGCTCGATCAGCACGGTGAAGGGCGCGAGAGCGAACTGCCCGGGATAGTTCTCCGTCAGGCCGTGGTAGACGTGCTCCTGCGCGCCGACGCCGAAGCCGGGGATGTCGGAGACGACCAGCTCGCAGCCCTCGGCACGGCAGGCGCGCAGCCGCTCCGTCAGCGCGTCGTGACAGAAGCAGATGCACTCGTCGGTGATCTGCATGGCGCGGCAGCCGCCGAGCTGCGCGAGCTTGTGATCGGCGAGCGTCACGCCCTCGCCGAGATCGTTGGAGATCATGGCGGCCTTGCCGAAATGCTCGCTGTGATACCGCGTCAGCGCCATCATGAGGGTCGTTTTCCCCGAGCCCAGAAAACCGCTGACAACCGCAAACTTGTTCATAGTCGCCTCCCGAATCACGAACCGGCCGCCCTCGGCGGCGGGTTTATTGTTTCACAGAGCGCCCCGGGAGCTCCCCCAACGCGGCGCCGCCGATGATGAGCACCGCCCCGACAAGCTGCAGCGGGCTCATGCTTTCATGGAGGAAGCAGGCCGAGAAAAACAGGGCCGAGACCGGGTCGATATAGCTGATGAGGGCCACGGACTGCGCGGGCAGCCGCTGCAGCCCGGAGAAATAGAGCAGATACGCAAGGCCGGTGTTCACAAGGCCGATGAGCAGCAGCCAGGGCAGCTCCGCGCGCGTCGGATGGGGGAGACCGGACGTAAAGAGCACATAGAGCAGCACGACGACGAAGGCGACGTCGAGCTCGACGGCCGCCGTCTGCAGGCCGCTCGTGCGGCGGATGCGCTTGTTGAACACGATGAGCGCGGCGTAGAACAGCGCCGAGGCCGCGGCCGTCAGCAGGCCGGGGATGCTCAGGCCGCCGGCCGCGATGCTCCCGCTGATCAGCAGGAGGCCGAAGGCCACCAGGACGACGGCGGCGAGCTTGATCCCCGTGAGCTTTTCGCGGAAAAGCAGCGGGGAGAAGAGTATGACCAGCATGGGCCCGACGTAGTAGATCAGCGTCGCGAGGCTCACGTTCAAAAGCCGATAGGCCCCGAAGAGCGCGACCCAGTTGAGCCCCAGCGCGATCCCGCCGAAGAGCAGCGGGACGAGCTCCGCCCTGACGTCGCCGAGCGCGAAGCCCCCGCGCAGGAGGACCAGCAGGGTCAGCATGAAACCGCCGATCAGCGTCCGGAACAGGACGATGTGGCTGCTGGCGAGGGAGATGTGCGCTACGTACAGTCCGTTCGTCCCGAAAAGGAGAAGGGATAGGATATACGCCGCGTAGCGGGGCCACAGGGCCTCTCCGCCCCGCCTGTTGATGGATGGATCTTTCATGTGTTGGATCAACCGCTTTCCTTGTTATGGCTCTCTGTGTCTCAAAAAACGCTTCCCTCTCCGGCACCATGGATGCCCGGGCACCATTATATCACAGCGGGCGGCGCGGCGAAAACAGTTTTTTCGTCACCCGGAGAAAAACGTCGCCCCGCCGCAGTTCGCCGTTGACGAACAAGCATACATACGATAAAATATATATAGATTAATTGCTATGTTAAGGAGAGGAAACACATGAAAAAACTACTTAAGGTACTGTTGATTATCGTCATCATTATCGCTGGATTTGCTGGGGCTATTTTCGGGATGAAGGTCTATTCTGATTGGAAATCAAAGCAGGGTCTCAAAGAGCAAAGGGAGCGTACACGGGACGCTCTGGCTTGTCTCGAATATACGGTCCCTGAAGGGTTTTATAACCGAGCTACTGGAGACTCATATGAATATGAGTGGTGGGAATATAAAGAAGGCGGCATGCAGGCAGATATAGATTTCTATGCCTGGGAAAAGACCGACTATAATATCGCCGACAGAGCAGCAGAGCAATATTTGTCCAACCTTGAAAATGTTACGCTCATCGATCCTATCGAGGACGTGAATATCGGCGGCATACACGGCAAAAGGTTTTCCGTCGGGAGTAAGACTGTCAGCGATGAATTGGGCGTTCATTTCGCTACGAGCAAGACCATTTACTATCTGGACACAGAAAAAGGCCTGCTAAGGATAATTTACTCTTTTTATGACGATAACATGTTGAGCGGAGAAGACTGGAAAACGAACAGATGTTATACCTGCCAGCAAGAATTCTTTGACAGTCTCAAAGCTAAATAATCCGATACGAGTCGAATAAATATAAATCCCCCAAAGGTTTTCCAGACTTACTATAATAGGACGGAAAACCTTTGGGGGGTGGGCAGTATTAAACTCTGTGTTATACTTTTTCTGCTGATAACAGAGGATGTAGGGTTTACAATGATGTGTGACAGTTAAGTGAAAAAAG
>CAMJQX010000079.1 GCA_946408145.1 uncultured Clostridia bacterium | reverse complement strand
CGCCCCCGCCCATGGCCAGGATGCTGCACAGCTCCTCCATGATGCAGATGTTGTATAGGTTTACATAATTCGGCTTCGTCCAGCCCACGTTTTCGAAGCCGCCGGACATGAATTTCTGCCGGTAGAGGTAATACGGCGCATAGCCCTCGGCGCGCAGGCGGCTCTCGGCCAGATCGAGCATCCGCCCGACCGCATCCGCCTCGGGGATGGGCAAGGCTTCCAGCGTGATGCGGCTGCCCTTCTTCAGGCTCAGCGTGTGGACCGTGATGTTCTCCGGCCCCAGCGCGATCACCCGCTCCAGCGTATCGGCAAAGCCCTCAGCCGAGTCGGCGGGGAGGCCGGCGATCAGATCCATGTTGACCGCCATGCCGCCCACGGCACGCACCTTTTCCAGCGCCCCGACGATGTCCGCCGCCGTGTGCCTGCGCCCGATGGCCTCCAGCACCGCGTCCGACATGGTCTGGGGATTGACGCTGACGCGATCCACGCCGTGCCGGCGCAGGACGCGCAGCTTCTCCTCCGTGATCGTGTCGGGCCGCCCGGCCTCGACGGTGTACTCCCGCAGCGCGGAGAGATCGAAGCGCTCCGCAAGCACCGTACAGAGCCGATCGAGCTGCGCCGCGGAGAGCGTGGTCGGCGTGCCGCCGCCCATGTAGATCGACACCGGGCGCAGGCCGAGCGCGCGCACCTGCTCGGCCGTCGCCGCGATCTCCTTCTCCAGCGCTTCCAGAAAAGGCGGGATGAGCTTCATGCTCTTCTCGACCGACTGGCTGACAAAGCTGCAGTAGGCGCAGCGCGTCGGGCAGAAGGGGATGCCGATATAGAGGCAGACGTCCCGCTCCGCAAGGCTCGCCGCGGCCTTCATGGTCTCGCGGCTGGCGTCGAGACAGAGGGCCGCCCTCTCGGGCGACACGTCGAACTCCTCGACAAAGCGGCGCAGGGCCTCCTGCTCGGGGATCCCCTCGGCCAGCAGCTTCTCCAGGAGCTTGCCCGGACGCACGCCGGTCAGCGCGCCCCAGACGGGCTTCTGCCGCCCTGCGCGCAGCGCCGCGCGGTACATCGCGTTTTTTACGAGGCGCTGGCATTTGCGCTCGCTCTCGAGCGCGTCTCCCAGCTGCGAGAGCTCCGCGGCGGCGCGGCCGTCAAAGCGGCCAGAGGCCGTGAAGAGGCGGCAGGAGGCCGTTACGCGCTTTTCTCCCCGCGACAGGCGGATCTCCATCCGCTTCCCTTCCGGTTCCCCTTCGGGGTACTGCGGCCGCTCTGAGGGGTACAGCGTGAGCAGCATCTGCTCCACCGCGTATTTATATTCGTGACCGTACAGATACAGCTTCATGGGTCGTCAGAACGTCCCTTCCCTCGGATGATAGCGTCATGCAGATATTGTAGCATAGCCGCCTCCGGAATACAATCTTCAATTCCTTCTGTCCGCTCCTTTGCCGCGCGGAGCGATCGAGTGATATTACACATAAAATTTGAAGCAATAAATTGCAAAAAAGTCTTGAAAACACTGGATTTTTCGTGTAATATATAGGTATGAGTAATAGGATGGGAGAAATATTGCATGTTTTCGGTGGGAGACAAGATCATTTACGGGGAGAACGGCGTCTGCACCGTCGATAAGATCGACACGCTGCCGATGTCCGGTTCCTCGCGGGACAAGGTGTACTACCACCTCAGCCCCTTCGTCGGATCGGGTGTCTACTTCGCGCCGATCGATTCGAACGTGTATATGCGCCCGGTGATGAGCCGGGAAGAGGCGGAAGCGCTCATTGACGCCATGCCCGGCATCGAACCCGCCATCTGCAACGATAACCGCTTCAATCACGTGGACGCCTTCTATAAGGAGCTCTTCAAGCGGCACAGCTGCGAGGCGCTGGTCGCCATCGTCAAGGGCCTGCGCCTGCGCATGGCGGAGCGCAAGACCAAATCCAGCCGGGCCGAGGCCACGCTGAAACGCGCACGGGACATACTGCACGGGGAGCTGGCTGTGGCGCTGGATCTCGAACTGCAGGATGTGGAAGAGTATATCAAAAACCGGATCGGGGAGCTGCAGTAGCTCTCCGATCATCTTTCAGGGCGGGTCGCCTTTTTTTCAGCAAGTGCCGCGCCGCAGGGACAGGTCCTCTATCCCGCGGCGGTTTTTTCTGATAATTTAAGCTTTTTCAGGCCCGGCTCCGCCTGTTGACATTTCCGCACGCGGGGCATATAGTGGTCTCGGATTCTTATTCGGGAGGGATTTCCCTTGGCCTCTGTCTTCCGCCGCAGGGATACGGATATGACCGCCGGCAGTATCCCGCGGCTGCTGATCACCTTTGCGATCCCGCTGCTGATCGGCAACCTCTTTCAGCAGCTTTACAATACCGTCGACTCCATCGTAGTCGGAAACTACGTGGGGAAAGAGGCGCTGGCAGCCGTCGGCTGCACCGGCCCGGTCATCAACGCCCTCGTCAGCGTGTTCATCGGCCTGTCCACCGGCTCCACCGTGGTCATCGCCCAGTACTTCGGAGCGAAGGACGCCCGGAAGCTCAGTGAGGCCGTACATACCACCATCCTGCTGACGCTCGCCACCTGTGTGCTGCTGACCGTGGTCGGCGTGCTGGCGACGCCTGCCATGCTCCGCATGATGCAGACGCCGGAGGACGTGTTCGCCCAGGCGGCCGAATACCTGCGTATCTTTTTCTGCGGCATCACGGGCGTCCATCTTTACAACTCCTGCGCGGCCATCCTCCGCGCCGTCGGCGATTCGACGCGGCCGCTGTATCTGCTCATTTTCTGCACGATGACCAATACGGTGCTGGACGTCCTCTTTACCGGTTTTCTGGGTATGGGCATCGCCGGCGCCGCCTGGGCCACCGTGATCTCGCAGTTCCTCTCCGCGATCCTGGTCATGCGCCTGCTGCTGCGGACCGACGCCGACTATAAGGTGGAGCTTTCGAAGCTGCGCATCGATCTTCCGATCCTGAGGAAGATCTGCCTGATCGGCATCCCCTCCGCCGTGCAGATGGGCATCACGTCCCTCTCGAACGTGTTTGTCCAGTCTTATGTAAACCGGTTCGCGAGCACGATCCTCGCGGGCTGGACCGCCTACAACCGCGTGGACTCCTTTGCGATGCTGCCGATGATGAGCCTTTCGACCTCGATCACTACCTTTATCGGACAGAACCTCGGCGCCGGGAATCTTGACCGCGCGAAAAAGGCCGTGCGCATCGGCGTGGTGATGGGCCTTGTGACGATGACGGTCCTGCTCACGCCGCTGATGCTCTTCGCGCCGCAGCTCACAAGGCTCTTCAACAGCGACGCGGAAGTCATCCGCTACGGCAGCTGGTTCATCCGGGTGATCTCCCCCTTCTATCTCGCCTTTGCCATCAATCAGGTCTATCTCGGCGCGCTGCGCGGCGCGGGCAACACCCGCTCCTCCATGATCATCTGCCTGTCTTCCTTCGTGGTCTTCCGGCAGATCTACCTCTTCGTCTCCTACCGCCTCGGCGGCGGGCTGACGGCCGTCGCGCTGGGCTATCCCGCCGGCTGGGTCCTGTGCACGATCCTGCTGCTGCTCTACTACTATCTGGGCAAAAACGCCATGACCGCCGTTACGGTCCGGGATTGATCCCGCCGTTGCGTCAAAAAGCTCCCTGCTTGAAAGCAGGGAGCTTTTGTTTGTTTTAAGGAACTGTTCAGCCGTGGGCGTGGTCGGTGGAGCCCTCGGCGCAGAGCATCTCCATCGCGTGGCCCAGCGCGTCGAGCACCGCGGCCAGATTCTCCTTCGCGGCCTTCTCGCTGCCGGGCAGGTTGACGATCAGCGTCTTGCCGCGGATGCCGGCGGCGCTGCGGCTCAGGCAGCCGCGCGGCGTGATCTGCAGGCTCGCCCAGCGCATCGCCTCGGGGATGCCGCGCGTCTCGCGCTCCACAACGTCGAGCGTCGCCTCGGGCGTGATGTCCCGCTGGGAAAAGCCCGTGCCGCCCGTGGTCACGACGAGGGGGATGCGCTTTTCGTCGGCGCAGCGGATCAGCTCTTCGCTGATCTGCGCGCGCTCGTCCGGCAGGATGGAGGTGTAGACCACCTCAAAGCCCGCCTCCTCCAGCATCCTGCAGACCGCGGGGCCGCTGGTGTCCTCGCGCTCGCCGCGATAGCCCTTGTCGCTGATCGTGATGACCGCCGCAGCGTAAGTTTTCTTTTCGTGCATGTGCATCGCTTCTCCTTATTCCGCCGTGAGCTTTTTGAGCGCGGCGAGCTTCAGGCTGGCGCAGAAGATCTCCATGGCCTGCTCCAGCTGTTCCACCGGGGGCAGCGAGGGCGCCACGCGGAGGTTGCTGTCCTGCGGGTCTTTGCCGTAGGGGTAGGTGGCCCCGGCCTTGGTCATGGTCAAACCCGCCTCTTTGCACAGGCGCCAGGTCTCCATGGCCGTGCCCGGCATGCAGTTGACGCTCACAAAGTAGCCGCCCACGGGCTTTTCCCAGCGGGCGATGCCGAGCGGCGCGATCTCCTTCTCCAGCGCGTCCAGTACGCAGGCGAATTTCGGCCCCAGGATCCCCGCGTGCTTCTTCATCAGGGCCAGCACGCCCGCCTTGTCCTTCAGATAGCGCACATGGCGCAGCTGATTGACCTTGTCGTAGGAGATGATCTGCACGTTGAGCAGCTTCTTCATCCAGGCCATGTTTTCCTCGCTGCAGGCAAAGCAGGAGATGCCCGCGCCGGGGAAGGTGATCTTGGAGGTCGAGGCGAACTCGAACACGCGGTCGGCGTGGCCGTACTCGGCGCAGAGGGAGAGGATGTCCGGGATGGGGCGGTATTCCGCCGCGAACTCATGCACGCAGTAGGCGTTGTCCCACATCAGCAGAAAGTCGTCCGCCGCGGTCTCCATGGCCGCGATGCGCCGGATGGTCTTCTCGCTGTAGACGATGCCGTCGGGGTTGGAGAACTTCGGCACGCACCACATGCCCTTGACGGCCGGGTCGCGTACCAATTCCTCCACGAGATCCATATCCGGCCCCTCGGCGTTCATGGGGATCGGGATCATCTCCATGCCGAAGGCCTCGGAGATGGCGAAATGCCGGTCATAGCCGGGCGCGGGGCAGAGCCAGCGCACTTTTTCGAGCTTCGCCCAGGGCGTCGCCCCTTTGCCGCGGCCGAAAAGATAGGCCTTGCTGATCGTGTCGTACATCAGCTGCAGCGAGGCGCTGCCGCCGACGAAGATGTTCTCGGGTCTGACGTTCAGCAGCTCCGCAAAGAGCCTCCGGCAGGCGGGGATGCCCTCCAGATTGCCGTAGTTGCGCACGTCGATCCCGTCGCTGACGTAATCACTGTCCGAGCGCAGCAGATCCATCATGGGCCGGTTCATGTCCAGCTGCTCGGTACCGGGCTTGCCGCGCGCCATGTTCAGCGAAAGGCCGCGGCCCTTCAGCTCGTCATAGCGGGCCTGCGCCTGTTTCAATTCCTCCAGCAGTTCCTCGCGGCTTCTTTCCGCATAGGTCTTCATTTCATCCGTCCTTTCAAAGCATTATCATCCGGAATCGGGGTCTTTCGATAGAACTATCATATCATACTCGCTCCCTTTGAGCAAGATTCCCGCGCACTTTTCCCGTTCTCCCCTTCCCCTTTTCTCCGCTGTGTGCTACAATGCAGCCAGAAACAGGAAGGAGGCGGAGAGATGCAGTCGCTTTGGATGCCGGAGCCTTTGACGCTCCGGATGGTACTGATCGTGGTGATCGGGGTCTTTCTGGCCTCTTTTGTGGATGGGGTCGCCGGAGGCGGCGGCATCATCTCGGTCCCGACCTATTTTCTCGCGGGGCTGCCCGCGCATCTGGCGCTCGGCACCAACAAGCTCTCCTCCTGCATCGGCACGGCCGTGTCCACCGGACGCTATGTCAAGCACGGCTATGTGGACTGGAAGCTCGGCGTCCCCTCGATCCTGCTGGCGCTGCTCGGCTCCCACTGGGGCACGCTGCTGCAGCTGTCGCTCGACGAGAAGATCCTCAAATGGCTGCTGCTGATCGTGCTGCCCATCGTCGCCGTCGTCGTCCTGCGGCAGCGGCAGCTGCCCGAGGAACGCCGGGAGATGGACGAGCGCAGGCGCGCCGCCATCGTTTGTCTCGCCTCCTTCATCGTCGGCGGCTATGACGGCTTTTACGGGCCCGGGACCGGCACCTTCCTGCTGCTGATCTTCTGCACGCTGGCCGGCCTCGACCTGCGCACGGCCTCCGGCAATGTGAAGCTCGTAAATCTCGCGAGCAATCTCGGCGCGGTGTTCACCTCGCTCATGAACGGGAAGGTCTTCCTGCTGCTGGGTCTGATCGGCGCGGTGGCCTCCGTCGCGGGGCATTATATCGGCTCGGGCCTCGCCATCAAGGACGGCTCGCGGATCGTGCGGCCGGTCGTTCTGCTGGTGCTGGCGCTGCTGGCGGTCAAGGTCATCTCCGAGCTTTTTGTGTGAGAGAAAGGCGGAACAGATGAAAAAAACCATAGGGATTCTGGGCGGCATGGGCCCGCTCGCCACGGCGGACCTGCTCATCAAGATCGTGACCATGACCAGGGCGGACTGCGACAATGAGCACATCCGCGTCTTTGTCGACGACAACGCCGCCATCCCCGACCGCACCGCCGCCATCCTGCACGGCGGGGAGGATCCCGTGCCGGAGATGCTCTCCGCTCTGCGGAACCTCGAAAAATGCGGGGCTGACTGCCTGCTCATGCCCTGCAACACGGCGCACTACTTCCTGCCCCGCCTGCAGGCGGAGACGGAGATCCCCTTCATCAACGTGCTGAGCGTAACGGCGGCGCGCTGCGCCGAGCTTCACCCCGGCAAAACCGCCGCGATCCTCGCGACCACGGGCACGCTCGCCACGGGGCTCTATCAGAGAGAGCTCGACGCGCAGGGCGTCGCCTACCTGGTTCCGAACGAGGAGGAGCAGGCAAAGCTCATGCATCTGATCTACGATCTGGTCAAGGCCTCTCTGCCGCTGCAGCCCGCCGCGCAGGACTGGCGCGACGTGCTGGACGGTCTGCGCGGCCGCGGCGCGGACTACTTCATCCTCGGCTGCACGGAGCTGCCGATCGTCGCGAGCACGCTCGAAGAGGAAGGCCCCTTCGTCGACCCGACCGAGGAGATGGCCCGCGCGGCGATCCTCTTCTGCGGCTACGAGGTAAAGGAATAA
>CAMJQX010000078.1 GCA_946408145.1 uncultured Clostridia bacterium | reverse complement strand
CTCTGCTCCGACGGCCGCAGCTTCTACGTCGGCATCATGGAGTATGTATGGGACGGCGTGGTCTACGACTTCATCGACAACGAGGAGTTCTTCTCCGCCGGCAACCCCTACATCAACCTGATCGACGACATCCCCCGCTACTGCTTCTTCTCCAAGGCGGCCCTCGCCGCCCTCAACTACATGAACTGGGTGCCCGACATCATCCACTGCCACGACTGGCAGGCGGCTCTGGTGCCCATCTATCTGCGCACCCTCTTCGCCGGCACGCCCGTCGCGAGCGCCAAGAGCATCCTGACCATCCACAATCTGCGCTTCCAGGGCCTGTACAACATCCCCACCATCAAGTACTGGTCCGGCCTGCCCGACCATGTGTTCAACATCGACGTGCTCAAGCAGGGCTATGACGACGCCAACATGCTCAAGGGCGGCCTCGCGTATGCCGATATGATCACCACCGTGTCCGGCACCTACGCCGGCGAGATCCAGACCCCGTTCTACGGCGAGAATCTGGACGCCCACATGCGGCACCATTCGTACAAGCTGCGCGGCATCGTCAACGGCATCGACACCGAGCAGTGGGACGCCGCCGCCGATCCCAAGCTCACCGCCAACTACGACGCGGAGAGCGTGATCGCGCAGAAGAAGCTCAACAAGAAGGCCCTGCAGGAAGCCCTCGGCCTCGAGGTGGATGAGAACAAGTTCGTCATCGGCCTGATCTCCCGCCTGACCGACCAGAAGGGCCTCGACCTCGTCAACGCCATCCTGCCCGAGCTGATCGACGGCAACACGCAGGTCGTCGTCCTCGGCACCGGCGATGCGCACTATGAGGACTCCTTCCGCTGGTTCGAGCAGGCCTACAAGGGCAGCGTATGCTCCTACATCGCCTATGACGAGGGCCTTGCCCACCGGATCTACGCCGCTTCGGACGCGCTGCTGGTGCCCTCCCTCTTCGAGCCCTGCGGCCTTACCCAGCTGATCGCCATGCGCTACGGCACCGTGCCTGTCGTGCGCGAGACCGGCGGCCTGAAGGACACCGTGGCGCCCTACAACCAGTACGAGAACAGCGGCAACGGCTTCACCTTCGACCGCTACGAGACCGGGCTGCTGCTCGACGCGATCAACCGCGCCAAGACCCTGTACTTCACCGAGCGTGAGCGCTGGGACGAGATGGTGCGGCGCGACATGGCCAAGGACGTGTCCTGGGGCGTGTCCGCGGAGCAGTACCGCGCGCTGTATCTGGAGCTCAAGCCCTGAAACACGCGATCAAATCGTTATACACAACACACAAGGGAGACGGTTTCCGTCTCCCTTGTGTGTTATTATGACTGAAAGGCCAGCATCAGCCGGTACAGCTCGCCGCAGACGGCGAGGACGGAATCGTCCGCCCCGCGCACCGCGGCCAGATCCCCGGAGAGCGCCTTTTCCGCCTGATTCAGCCGCTCCGCACAGCTGCCGTTCTCCAGCGCGAGCAGGGTTTGCTGCAGCCGCGCGAGCTCTCCGCGCGAGAGCTTCTTTTTCGGGGACCTGCTCACTGCGATCATCGCCCGCGTCTGCTCGAGCATGGCGCGTCCGCCGGCCAGATTCTTCTTCAGCTGCGTTCTCGCGTTGAGCAGGTTCTGCTTCTGGTCGTACTTCTGCTGCAGCACCGGTCTTGCGGCAAGCAGACAGCGCCGCACCTCCTCAAATTCCGGGCGGTTCAGATACGGGAGGTCGCGGTTGGGATTGCTCTGGATCATGATCTCGCTGAAACCGACGAGACAGGCCATGACCTCGGTCAGGCCCTCGTTCATGTCCGGGTCCCGCTCGCTGAGAATATAGGAATACAGAAAGTAGTGGGAACATTCGTGACAGAGCGTCGCGGCCAGCAGCGCAGGGGTCGCGTCGGGGACGAGAAGGATGCGGATGGTCTTGGTCGAGCCGGAGTGCTCGTACTGCCCCAGCGCGCCATGGATCAATTCGGAGGGATCGCGGGTCATGATCACGCGGATATCCGGCAGCAGATGGAGATGGGGCAGCATCTCCATCAGCATGCTCTGCAGCTGGGCCTGGGCCTGCTGCAGATCTTTGCACTGCGCCGGGCTCAGCTGCGTCCGGAAGTGAAAATCCTGCAGCATAAGGTCGGTCAGGCCGGCTTTTTCCAGCTTCTGCTCGGCCATGCCGAAAAGCCCCCGGGTCCGCTCCAGATCCGGCTCCCGGCTGTAGACAATCCGGGCGTTTTTCCCGCCCCGGCCGGAGCCTCCGCTGCTCTGCCGGGTATTGCGGATAACGGAAAACAGTATGAAAATGACGATCACGACCAGATAGGCCAGGGTGTTTTCATCCATCCCGATCACCTCACAGGAGCTGTTATGGGAATCAAGGCCTTTACAGCAGCGGCGTCAGATCGAGACCTGCGGCCAGAATGCTGCCGTCGCTCGTCCAGCCGAGCAGATAGGGCTTGCCGATATCGTTGGGGCAGCGGGCTTCGATCCGCACGACATCCTCCCAGACGGAGGCCTCATTGCGCAGGTCCGACAGATAGTCAAGCTCGCCGTCGGGCAGGGCGAACAGCACACGGCCGTCGTCCCGCAGCCCGACGAGGACGAACACCATGGTCTGGATATCCACGATCCCGCTCCACGCATCGAGGCCATAATCCCAGTATTCCGCGCCGCATTTCGTCACGCTCCCGTCCGACAGAAGGGCAAACAGGCATTGCTCGGAGACGGCGATTCTGACGACGTCCCGAAGCTGCTCTGCGCGCGCAAGAAAACCGTCGGAATACAGCGTCTGCGGCCCCGCAACGAATACGGTCCCGTCCCGGTTCAGCGCAGCGACGACGTAGCCGGAGCTGGCGATCGCGACCGCATCGGTCGGGGTGTGGTTGAATGCATAGTAGTCGTCGGCGCGCAGCACCGTGCCGTCCCTGCGCAGCCCGACCAGACCGCGGCTCTCCGGGTAGGCGTAGGGGACGATCTGCGCCACGTCCGTCCAACTCCTGTAGACAAGGCCCCCGCCGAAGCTTGCATCCGGATTGTCGTTGCTGACAAGGACTCTCCCGTCCCGGGTCAGACCGTAGTATTCAAAGCTCGCGTCGTAAAAGCGCTCGACATCGTTCCAGCGTGCGGGGTCAAACTCCGCCGCCGGCGCCGACATATATGTGCTCTCGCCGAGCGTGGAGAACACGCTGCCGTCGTTCTTTACCGCGATGAGGCCGCCGGAGGAATACGCGACCTGCCTGACATCCGTCAGCGCGTCGAACTGCGCGGCGAGCGCCGCGTCCATATGCGCCTCCAGGCCGCAGCTGCGGACTGTTCCGTCAGCCATCAGGGCGATCAGCGCACGATCGTCGGCAAAGCAGCGGACCACATCAAGGATCTGCGGCGCTTCGATCCCGGAATCGCGGACAGTATGATCGAGGGTCGACCGGACGGGGAGAAAGCACAGCGTTTCCCATTCCCGGAGTGCGCCGCTCTGCTCCAGATAGTCAGTCTCGGAAATACGGTTTTTCTCCAGCAGCTCCCGATCGGGCTCTGCCGAGCCCTCCGGCCCCGGCTTTTCACCGAAGGAAAAGGGGATGCCCTCCATTTCTTCGGAGACAAAGTCGGTAAAGCGGTAATAGTACTCGCCGAGGTCGGGTCGGCTGCAGTTTTTGCCGAGGCGGAGGACACGCAGACCGTCGCCGTCCGGCGTGACGGAGCAGAGCTCGGCGACGCCGGTGCCGCCGGACTCGATCACGATGCTGTGCGCGGAAGCGTCGCAGCGTATGCCGTTCCGGCTGGCGAGCCGCCAGACCAGAACGCGCGAGCCGTCGGAAGAGACCAGGCAGAGCAGCGCCGCGCAGCGGTCGGGAAGCGGGGCGGAGTCGGAGACGAGCATTTCCTCCACGCCGTTTTCGTCGATGTCGAGAAAAGCGGCGAAGCCGTATTCCGGGTGCTCGCTCAGGTATTTGAGCAGCAGCGGGTGATGAGCGCCGGAAGCGGGATCGCCCGCAGCGGCGGCGGACTGCGCGGGGGCGGCGAGGAGCACGATACACAGCACGAGCGCCAGGGCCGCGGCAGACAGAGAGCGGACAGGGGAGCGTTTTATCAGCATGGCTATGCCTCCTTCATCGTGAGCCTCTGCGGAAAGCCGCGCTATTCGATGCGGATCAGATCCGTGCTCTGCGCTGCGCCGGAAGCGCGCTTCTCGCCGTGCCAGCGGCCGAAGATCGAGAACACCTTCTTAACGGTCTCCAGTTCCCCGGGGCTCACGCCGTCGAGCAGGGTGAAGAGCTCATGGAACCACTGTTTCTCCGCGAAAGCCGCGTACTCGCGATACTCCTTGACGCCGAGAGGGGAGACCATCAGGATGATATCCTTTCGATTGCCGCTGCTGTGGTATTTCTCCACGAGCCCCTTGTCGACCAGCTTCTGCACGTATTTGGAATAGGTCGCCTGGCTGAGACCGAGGCGCTCGGCGTACCACTTCATGTTCCTGTGTTCTTCGGCGTATTCGAGGATATGCTCGATGATCTGCACCTCGTAGGGCGAAAACTTCACCGGCGATCCGAACATCTCGCTTTTGCAGATCTGCGAATAGCCGTTGGCCGAGCGATAAAAGTCTCCGATGATCTCGCGGTACGGTCCCATCCATTCCAGCTTCATGGCGCAGCCCAGTCCTTTCCGGCACAAATGACCCTGTCATTTCAATGATCACAGTATATCACAGCCCGGTCTGCCATGCAATTCCCGAATGTCCCGTCACTTTTCACAGAATACCATATAATTTTTTGTAGAATGTAAATACTTGCCAGCAGAAACTATTTGGACTATACTGAAAGCATCCTGACCCCCCAAAGCAAAATCGAGAGGAGAGAGAAACATGGAAAAAACCAAAAAAACCGCGAAAATCTTTCTCTGCATTTCGCTGGTGCTGATGCTGCTGTGCGGTATCGTCGTCAGCGCGGTGCAGACCTCCGGCGGCAAGGTCGTGATGAAGGAGCTCAACATCGAGACCGACAGCGGCTATACGATGTCTGCCTATCTGCTGATCCCCAAAACGGCCACCAGGGAGAACCCCGCCCCCGCCATCGTCACCAGCCACGGCTATCTGAACAACAAGGAGATGGCCGACGCCAACTATGTGGAGCTTGCCCGACGCGGCTTCGTCGTCCTGTCGATCGATCAGCCCGACCACGGTGACTCCGAGATCACGCCCGACTTCTTCATCCTCGCGCCCGACGGCGTCTATCAGGGGGTGCTCGCGCTCAGCCGCATGCCCTTTGTCGACGCCTCCCGCATCGGCGTGACCGGCCACTCCATGGGCAGCTGGTCCGTCAACGCCGCCGTCAACACCGACAACCTGAACGAGACCCCGCTGATCGCCTCCGTTCTGATCCACTGCAACGACCCGCTGTATCAGGACGACGACGGCAACTTCGCCAATCCCTACGGCAGCCGTGACGTCGGCGTGATCTCCGCCGTGTACGACGAGTTCTTCGGCACCTCCGTCAGCGCCGACGGGCAGCCCCTGAGCTCCCCCTACTTCATGGAGACCGACACGGCCCAGGCCTTCCTGAACTTCGGCAAGGACAAGGCCGAATGGGAAACCCGCGAGGCCTACACCGAGTACCGTGAGGACGTGGACGGCAAGGAGACCCTGCGCATCATCTACCGCCCGCCCATCATCCACCCCTGGTCGCACTTCTCCGCCCGCTCCGAAAGCTACATCTGCGACTTCTTCTCCAAGACCCTCGGAGCCCCCAATCCCATCGAGCCGACCAATCAGGTCTGGCAGTGGAAGGAAGCTTTCAACTTCGTCGGTGTGATCGGCCTTGCGATCTTCCTCTGCTCCTTTACGACCCTGCTGGTCTTCACGCCGACCTTCTCCGCCCTGCGCGCGGAAGAGCCCGTGAAGCCCATGCCCGTCAAGGACGGCAAGGGCAAGGCCTGGTTCTGGCTGTCGCTGCTCGCGGGCGCCGTGTTCGGCAGCGTGATCTACCTGACGCTGCTCAACCTCGGCAACTCCATGCCCGTCGCCCAGGGCGAGGCCATGGGCCTCGGCCTCTGGTCCACCTGCTGCGGCCTGTTCACGATCCTCAGCATGGTCGTGTACTACTTCGCCTACGGCAAAAAGAACGGCCTCGACCTCGCCGAGCGCGGCGTGAAGCTCTCCGGCAAAAAGCTCGGCCTGAGCGTGCTGCTGGCCCTCATCGTCGTGACCGTCGGCTACGGCCTCGTCTTCGTGGAGGACTACTTCTTCTTTGCGGACTTCCGTCTCTGGACGCTGGCGATCAAGGCCTTCGAGGCCCCGATCCTGCGCTACCTGCCCTATGTCCTGCTGTTCTTCACGTACTACATCGCGATCTCCGTGGCCACCAACAGCTTCAACTACAACAGCATCGGCGGCAAGGCCAACGGCGTGATCTGCGCCCTGTTCGCCGCGGCGCCGGCCCTGGTCCTGCCCTGGATCCAGTACATCACCTACTACAGCACCAATCACATGATGTGGTTCCAGCGCACGATGGCCGATCCGAACTACCCGATGTTCGTGCTGTGGCTGTTCCCGATCGTGCTGATCCTCTTCGGCTCCACGCTGATCTCCCGCGTGATCTACAAGAGCACCAAGAATCCCTACATCGCGGGCATCATCAACGCGATCATCGTCGGCCTCATGACCATCACCAACACCTGCACCGTGTTCATGGGCTGATCCCGTTTCAAAAGAGAAAAATCCCTCCGGTACATAAGTGCCGGAGGGATTTTTCATGCGCGGGGAAGATCGGCTCAGCCTTCTTCGAAGGCGGCTTTCCCGGCTCCGCAGATCGGGCAGATATAGTCCTCGGGCACCTCGTCGCCCTCGTAGACATAGCCGCATACCTTGCAGACCCACTTTTTGGCGGCGGGGGCCTTCTCCGCGTCGAGCACCTCGCCCCCATCCAAAAGGGAGGCGGACACGGCGTCGGCCAGCTGCTGCAGCGCGTCGGAGTCGCTCCTGTCAGGACTGGAGCGGATGGTCACGGTCTCGCCGACGATCGAGCAGTCGGCGAGCCGCCCGATGATCTCGCGCATCAGCTTGCCGGCGGCGGGGGACCAGCTCCCGTTTTCCACGATGGCGAAGCTGCGGTTCTGCAGGTTGTGCGCCTCCAGATCGAGCAGGAAGTTCTTCATCGGCGTGAAAATGCCCATGTTGTAGGTGATCGAGGCCAGCACGATGTGGCTGCAGCGGAAGGCCTCGGCGATCAGTTCGCTGACATGGGTCTTGGACACGTCGTAGACCGCGACGTCGGCGACGCCGCTGCGGGACAGCTGCGCGGCCAGCGCGTTCGCGGCGCTCTCGGTGCCGCCGTAGACGGAGCCGTACACGACCATGAC
>CAMJQX010000077.1 GCA_946408145.1 uncultured Clostridia bacterium | reverse complement strand
CTTGACCATATATGTCCATTATGCCCTGCGGCCGCCGCCTCGCTTGACACGATTCTGACTCAGTAAAATTCTAAAGCTTTTTATCGGTGAATAGTATCAGAAATGGGCTGTGTTCCCGGCCATTATACCCATTCCGGGCTCTCCGGGCAAGCTATTGCCTTCGTTTTGCGCCCTACACCTGCCCGAGCTCCGGTAGAATCCGCCAAAACCGGACTCTACGAATCGTAGAGTCCGGTTTTTTGAAGGCGTTTCCCCGGTTGGGATCAGACGAGCTTTTCCATCTCCTCCACGAGCTCCCCGAAGAGAGCGAGCGCGGAGTTGACCGGCTCGGGGCTGGACATGTCCACCCCGGCGATCTTCAGCAGCGCGATCGGGTCTGCGCTGCTGCCGCCGGAGAGGAAGCGCTTGTAATCCGCCACGGCGGGCGCGCCCTCGGAGAGGATGCGGTTGGCGATGGCGACGGCGGCGGAGAAGCCGGTGGCGTACTGGAAGACGTAATAGTCGTAGAAGAAGTGCGGGATGCGGGTCCACTCCCAGGCGATCTCGTCGTCGGAGACCATGTCCGGCCCGAAGTAGAGCTTGTTGAGCGCCAGATATTTTTCGTTGAGGGCGTCGGCGGTCAGGGTCTCGCCGTTTTCGGCCATGCGGCCCATCTGCAGCTCGAACTCGGCGAACATGGTCTGGCGGTAGATGGTGCCCTTGAACTGGTCGAGGAAGTGGTTGATGAGGTAGGCGCGCTCCTTCTTGTCCCCGGTTTTGCCCAGCAGGTGGCGCATGAGCAGCACTTCGTTGCAGGTGGAGGCCACCTCCGCCACGAAGATCACGTAGTTGCTGGTGCAGACGGGCTGGTTTTTGGTGCTGTGCCAGCTGTGCAGGGCGTGGCCCATCTCGTGGGCGATGGTGAACATGCTCTCGAGGTTGTCCTTCTGGTTGAGCAGCACATAGGGATGGGGGCGGGCGCTGCCGGAGGAATAGGCGCCGCCGCGCTTGCCCTCGTTCTCGTAGACGTCGATCCAGCGCTTTTCGAAGCCCTCGCGCAGCAGGGCGGTATAGTCCTCTCCCAGGACGGCCAGCGCCTCGAGCACGGTCTTTTTGGCCTCCTCATAGGGGATGGTCTTCGCCGCGTCGGCGATGATGGGCGTGTACACGTCGTACATGTGCAGCTCATCCACGCCGAGGAGCTTCCTGCGCAGCGCGACATAGCGGTACATCTTATCGAGATTGCCGTGCACGGCCTCGATCAGATTGGTATAGACCGCCACGGGGACCTCGTTGCCGTCCAGCGCGGCCTCCAGCGTGCTCTGATAGCCGCGGGCCTCGGAGAAGAAGCGCAGCTGCTTGAACTGGGCGTCCAGCGTGGCGGCGAGCGTGTTGCGGACGCCGCCCAGCACCTTGTAATACTGCTCAAAGGCACTGCGGCGCAGGACACGGTCGCTGCTCTCCATCAGCGGGATGAAGGAGCCGTCGGTCAGCGCGTGGCTGACGCCGTCCTTGTCCACCGCGTCGGGGAACTGGAGATCGGCGTCGCGCAGGATGCCGCTGATGTTGTCGGGACCCTGGGCCATCTCGCCGGCGGCTGCCAGCAGCTTCTCCTCGGCGGGAGACAGGATATGGGCCTTGCGGCGGCGGATCTCGTACAGGGGGCGGCGGTAGGTCTCGAGCTCCGGCTGGGCGATATAGAAGAGGTTCAGCCGGTCGTCGTCGATCGCCATGATCTCCGGGGCGGCGAAGGCCGCGGCGCTGGAGACGGCCACGACGGTGGACATCGCCTTGCCGCGCAGATCCTGATAGACGCCGTTGGCGGTGTCCTGATCGTTCTTGCAGGAGGCGTAACAGTAGAGATTCTCCAGGCGCACTTCCATCTCGTCCTGCAGGCGGAAGAAGGCCAGCAGGCTCTCCGCGCTCTCGCCGAGGCGGCCGCGGAAGGCCAGCACGCGCTCCGGCAGCGCCTTGAGCGCCTCATACTCCTTGAGCCAGGCCTCGTCGCTTTCAAAGATGTCGCCCAGATTCCAGGTGAATTCCTCGGGCACCTGGTCCCGCGGCAGAATGGTTTTGGGATCCATAGGTTCTTCCTCCGTTCTTTTCATTCGGTAGCTTGAGTATAGCACAAGCCGCGCCTTCCCGCAAGGCGCAAAACTTTGCCGCGGCACGCGGCTGGCTCTTGCAAATCGGTCGAAGCGTGGTAGAATGAGGGTGTTCCCCGCAGATCTTTGTTCCTGGAGAGAGTGCCATGAAGCTGCTGAAAACCGCACTGTCCGCCGCGATCGTCCTCTGCCTGCTGCTGAGCGTGCTGCCCGCCGCCTCCGCCCTGGAGGCTGACGAGCGCTTTGACGGCAAGAGCTGGCTGGAGGTCGTGGAGGAATTCAACGAGCGCCTGTCGATCCGGCCGCAGAACGTGACCTACGGCTACCGCAACACCGTCACCGGCGAGGAGCACTTCTACAACGGCGACACCTATATGGTCTCCGGCAGCATGTACAAGGTCCCGCTGAACATGGTCGTGGCCGAACAGGTTTACAACGGCGAGATCGACTGGGATACCCAATTCGGCGGCTACACCTACAAAAAGCTGCAGGAGGGCAGCATCATCCACTCCGACAACGACTACGCCAGGATCCTCTGGCAGCATGTCGGAAACGGCGCCTACCGCACCTACCGGCGCATCATCGCCCCGCTCATGGGCGAGGATCCGGATACCGTGGATCCCAAGTTCTACGAGAACAACTTCACGACTTCGCGGCAGATGATCTGCTGCCTCAACGAGCTCTATACCAATTCCGAGCGCTACCCCGGCGTCATCGACTGCATGAAGAAGGCCGAGCCGCACGAATACTTCCGCCGCAGCGAAAACCGCTTCGAGATCGCCCACAAGTACGGCTTTCTGGAGGACGCCGCCGGATTGCACATGAACGACTGCGCCATCGTCTGGACGGACGAGCCGATCCTGATCGTCTGCTTCACGACCGGGCAGTTCAACGCCTACGACGTGCTGGCCCAGTACTGCACGCTGATGTGCGACTACGCGCAGTACACCACCGCCCACCGCGAGGCGGCCGAGGGTGCGCTGGACGCGGCGCTGGCCGATCTGGCGCTGCCCGCCTTCGCGCGACAGCGGGAGGAGGCCCTGCCCGAGCCGGAGGCGACGCCCGACCCTGCGCCCACGCCCGAACCCGTCCCGGAACCGGAGGAGGAGCCGGCGCGTATCTCTCCGCTGCTGTTCGCGGCGCTGGCCCTGCTGGGCGGCGGGCTGTTCCTGCTCTGCGCCGTCGGGCGGCACTACGGCTTCCGAACCCGGAAGCGGGTCTTCGCCTTCCTCATGTCCGTCCCGCTCGCGCTGACCGCGATCGCCGTCGCCGCCGTCGACCGTTCTCCCCCCGCCCGCGTCGGGACGGAGGGCGCGACAGAGCCGATGGCGCCAGCGATCTCACTCTTCTCCCACCCCGATCCGCAGGAGACCGTGATGGCCTTCTTCGACGCGCTGGAGCTGCAGGATTACGAGAAGTTTTACTCGCTGCTCGACGGCTACAGCAGCCTCGGCCTGGAGGACAGGCCGGAGGACGCGGCCGGCCGCATGGTGCTCGGCGCGCTGCGCGACAGCTACTCCTACCGCTTGGAGGGCGAGAGCCGTGTCAGCGGCGATCTGGCCGAGCAGGACGTGTATCTGCGCTCGCTCGATCTCAAGGCGGTCGAGAAGGCCCTGCAGGAGAGCGCGCGGGCACATCTGGAGCAGATCGCCTCCGAGCGCGCGTATCAGGAGCTCTGCGACGAGAACGGCTACTACCTGCCCGCCGTCGTGCAGGAGGCCTGCGACGCGGCCACGGCCGAGCTGCTGGGCAGGATCTCGGATTTCTATGCCGACCATGAGCTGACGCTGCAGCTCATCTACAGCGGCGGCTGGTTCGTCCGCGGCGATGAGGCGCTGGTCTCCGCCGTGCAGGGTCTCGGCTGAACGACGCTATCGACTCCGCTGAACAGGACGATCGCCCGGGAGAGCTCTCTCCCGGGCGATCGTTTTTCGGTTTTTTCAGAAGGCGTGGATGACGCCGAAGGTCACACCGGTCATGATGGCCGCGGCGATGCAGACGCCGATGAAGATGGCGGGGATCGCATCTCTCAGGCGCAGGTTCAGAAAGGCCGCCACCAGCGCGCCCGTCCAGGCGCCGGTCCCGGGCAGCGGGATCGCCACCAGGATGATCAGCCCCCAAAAGCCGTAGCGGCGCACGGTCTCGCCCTTGGTGTCCGCCTTCCTCTCCATCCTTGTGATAAAGCCGTCCATCGCGGCCCAGTGCCTCCGCAGCCAGGCGAAGATCCGGCGGATGTAGACGATGATGAAGGGGGTGGGGAACATGTTCCCCAGGATCGCCGCGGTCAGCGCCAGCGGGTAGGCCAGGCCCTGCGCGATGCCGTAGGGCAGGCCCAGGCGCAGCTCCACCACCGGGACCATGGAGATCGCGAAGGTGCTTATGAACTTTCCGAAGACCGTTTCGGTCAGCCAGTCGATCATTCCCGTTCTCCCATCGCAGATGTGCTGAGACAGTATACCATACCCCGCCGCCCTTGACAAGCGCGGCGAATCTTAAAAACTGTTAAGACAACTCCCCGGATCGAACGATCCGGGGAGTCTGTTATTCAGCGTCTGCGGCCGCGGGAGCGGCGCTCCGCATAGAGGCGGTTGTCCGCGATGCGGCTGTCCGCTTCCTGCAGGAACTTCTTCAGACGATCCTCAAAATCCGGGTCGGCACCGGGGCCGTCGGCCTCCGTGCGCTGCGGTGCGGGGGCGCTCGGTCTCGGCGCGCTGCGGCGCGGTTCCGGCCGCGGCGGCTCCGCCGGGGTTTCCTCCGCCCGCTTGATGGAGAGGTTGATCTTCCCGTCGTCGCTCACCGTCAGGATGCGCACCTTCACCGTCTGTCCCATCTGGACATGGTCATGCACGTCGCTGACAAAGCTGTTGGCGACCTCGGAGATATGCACGAGACCGCTCTTCCCGCCGGGAAGCGCGACAAAAGCGCCGAACTTGGTGATCCCCGTCACCCGTCCTTCCACAATGCTTCCAACTTCCAGTCCCATACCGTATCCTCTCTGTCTGATTCTGTCGGGGTAAAATAGAAGACCTTTTCTCCCGGCGCCACCATGCCGAGGCGTTCCCAGGCGAGGCGGCGCATCTCCCGCTCATCCGGCGGTCTCTCCAGAAGCTGCGCCAGCTCCTGCCGCCGCGCCGTCAGCTCCTCGTGCCGCTGCGCAAGCTCCCCGGCCAGCGCCTCCGTCCGGCAGAGCAGGCGGTATTGCCCGGCCAGGCAGCCCATGGCGTACAGCAGCAGCGCGACGACCGCCGCGCGAAGAATCCGATCGCGGTATCTCATGGCACGCTCCGACTTTTACAATATAAAACATTTTATCATTTTTTGGAAGTATTTTTTTGACGAAATTTTGGCTTTGTTTACTCTTTTTTTGCACGGATTTGTGCGAGAAAAGCCCGCAAACCCTGCTTAACTCGGCACAAAAAATGCTCCCACAGCAAGAAGCCGAGCAGAGCGGCCGCGAGTTCCCACAGACCCATGCGCCCGCCGGGGGCTCTCATCGCAAAGAGGAAGGAGGAGGCTCCCGCCAGCAGGGAGAAGAGCAGATCGAGCAGCGGCGCGGCTCTTCCGGCGCGATGCCGGAGCGGGCGCAGCAGATCATAGAGCAGGCCCAGCGCGAGCCCCAGCAGCAGCGCCTGTCCGAGCGCCGCCGCGCTGCCGTCTCCGGGCAGTCTCATCCGAAGAGCCTGCTCCAGAGGGAGCGCCCCTCCGTCGGCTCGTCATAGCTCAGCTCCTGCACATGGCCGTGCAGCTCCAGCGTCCCGCTGTCCAGATCGATGCGCTCGATGTGCAGCTCGCTGCCGCGCACGGTCAGTTCCCCCTGCCCCGTCCGCAGCACCACAAGCCCCTCGTCGAAGCCCGACACGTCCTCCACGCCTGTGATCCCCAGCTTCTCCCGGCCCTCCAGGCTCAGGCTGTGCCAGCGCGCCGGCGCCTGCGGCTTCTCCTCATGCGGCATACGCTCACCCCCTTCTCCATTCTATGCATAAGGGGGGATGTGTATGACAGCCCCTTCGGCCTCCCCTTGCACAGGGGAGGCTGTGAGGAATCGGTTGACAACCCCTCCGGCCTCGCTTCGCTCGGCCACCTCCCCTTGCACAGGGGAGGCAATAAAGAAACAGATGCAAAAACCGCAGGGTCTACGACCCTGCGGTTTTTGCGTATTGCGTTGTCGGGCTCAGTGCCCGCGGCCCTTGTCGGCGCCCTTGTCGCCCACGCCGAAATGCAGCTCCTTCATGCCCTCCACCTCTTCGCAGATGCCTTTGAGGGAGCAGACCGAGCAGTCGGTCGGCAGGCCCTCGAGGATCGTGGTCAGGGTGTTGGTGATGTCGTTTGCCTTCTTGGCGCAGTCCTTCATTGCGGCGTAATCGTAGCCCGGCGCAGTCAGGAAGATGACCGTCGCGTTGAGGACGTTGATGTCCTTCTTGTAGGCCTTGATGTAGCTCGCGCCGATGGAGCGGAAGCTGATGCCCTTTTTGAGGGCCTTTTTGCTGACGCGCACCTGCTCCCGGTGATTTTCCGGGGACATGCGCACCATGTAGCCCTCGGGGTAGACGTGATACTTGGCAAACTCGATGTCCTTGAGGATGCGGTAGACCTGCTCGTTGTCGTCGTCCAGCACGCCCACGCGCAGCAGCACGATGCGGGCAAAGTCGCAGTCGCCCTTGATGTCCCTGAGATCCGGGCCGTAGAGCAGGATCTGATCTTTGCTCACCAGCTCCGGGCTGGAGCTGAAGAGCACGTAGTTTGCCGAGCCCTTGCCGGACGCGCCGAGCTCGTAGGCCGCGTCCTTCTGCAGGACCAGCTCGCTCGAGCCGATGTCGATCCAGCAGTCGCGCTCGCTGTAGTCCCAGACTCTGGGGCTGCCCTTTTCGAGAAGAGCCTGCGTATCACGAAAGAGGCTGTTGAAGAGTTCCATACTTTAGAATACTTGATTAACCTTCTTGCGGTCAAACATGGCGTTGACCTGCTTGTACGCCCAGCCGAGCACCTTCTGATCCAGGTTCCAGAAGTACACCACGAAGAGAACGGCGACCACGATCCCCAGGATCTTCAGAAGCTTCAGGAGAGCTTTTGCCAGTTTAGCCATTGATTCAAATCTCCTTTCCTTGTTGGCCCCCCTGTGCAAGGGGGGCTGTCACGCTTCAGCGTGACTGAGGGGTTGCGTCGGTCCCTTGAGCTGCTGATCGGAGGCGATGCTCCGTTTTTCGCCAACCCCTCCGACGCTTCGCGCCACCTCCCCTTGCACAGGGGAGGCAAAGGCCGTGTCTTACTTCTTGGCGAGGCCCTTCTGGCGGGCGTACTCGGCGGCGCCCAGAGCGCCC